>JAYUHN010000406.1:0-3599 GCA_043766965.1 Ramlibacter sp.
CTTGTTGTAGCCCTTGCCCTTGTCGGCGCCGCCGCTTTCCGCGATGACGTCGGTGCCATACAGCGCGTCATAGAGCGAGCCCCATCGCGCGTTCGCCGCGTTGAGCGCATACCGGGCATTGAGCACCGGCACCACCAGTTGCGGACCGGCCTGCAACGCGAGTTCAGCGTCCACGTTGGTCGTGGTGGCCTTCACCCCGCTGGGCACCGGCACCAGGTAACCGATCCGCTCCAGGAAAGCACGGTATCCAGCCAGGTCGCGGATCGGACCGGGATGGGCCTTGTGCCAGGTGTCCAGTTCCGACTGCAGCCGCTCGCGCTCGGCCAGCAAGGCGATGTTGCGGGGCGCCAGCTCCGAGACGATGGCGTCGAACCCTTGCCAGAACCGCGTGCTGTCGACGCCGGTGCCTGGCAGCACCTTTTCTTCGACAAAGCGATGCAGTTCGGTCGCCACCTGCAGGCCATGCACGTTGGTGCGGGAAGTCATGTCGGTTCTCCTTGTGCGGATGCGGAAGTCAGAAAAACGAAAGCACGTCGCGCAGGCCGTCGCCGGTTCGTTCGGGCTGGGTGCCGAGCTCCTCGAACGGCAGCCGCAAGCGGTTGACCCAGAGCGTTCGATAGCCGAACCAGGTGGCGGCCAGCGCGTCCCAGCTGTTGGAGCTGACGAACGCGATCTGCCGCGGTGCCAGGCCCGTCGCCTCGACGCCCAGCCGGTAGGCATCGGGATGCGTCTTGTATTTGCGGATCGTATCGACGCTCAGGACGTGATCGAGCAATCCTTCGAGGCCGGCACTGCGAACCGCCGCGGCCAGCATCTGCGGGTCGCCGTTGGACAGGATGCCGGTCACCACGCCCCGGTCCTTCAGGGACTGGAGCACCTCGCGGTCCTCGGGAAAGGCTGCAAGGTGGCGGTACTGGTTCATCAGCTGCTCTTCGCGCGCCGGCGTGAGCTCCAGTGCCAGCCGCTTGCAGGCATAGCGCAGGCCGGCGCCGGTCAGCTCCCAGAACGGGCGGTAATGCGCGCCATCGCTGCTGGTGGTGACCAGCCGCGTGTATTCGATCTGCTTGTCACGCCAGAGCGCTCCGAGCGCCTGCCCCTGGCCGGGAAACAGCTGCTCCGCCAGCAGGTTCACGCTGTAGACATCGAACAGCGTCCCGTACGCATCGAAGAGAACCGCCCCTGGCTTTTTCATCCACGTACTCTATTTGATCCTTCCCCGGTGATTAAGCGGTCGAAAGGGGGGTTGATCTTTAACCAGAACGGTCCCAATGGATGCGCGGCAACCCGGATCGGGTGTCGGGGTTGAGGGGCCCGCCGACCAGGTTGTCACCGTGCGCAGGTACATTGAGCAGGTGAAATACCATCTGCTCCCTTTCATTGTGGTGCTCGCCGCTTGCGGCCGGGCCGGCGGCGAACCGATCGGCGAGGTCGACACCGTCTTCAAGCTGATCGGCCCCGACCACAAGATCGTGGTCGATGCCTACGACGATCCAAAGGTGAAGGGCGTCACCTGCTACGTCTCACGGGCCAAGACCGGCGGCATCAAGGGCGCCCTCGGCCTTGCCGAAGACAAGTCCGAAGCCTCGATCGCGTGTCGTCAGACCGGCCCCATCAGCTTCGCCGGCAAGCTCGACCGGCAGGAAGAAATGTTCAGCGAGCGGATCTCGCTGATTTTCAAGCGGCTGCGCGTGGTGCGCATGGTCGATGCGAAACGCAACGCGCTGGTCTACCTCACCTACTCTGACCGGGTGATCGAGGGCTCGCCGCAGAACAGCGTCACCGCTGTCCCGCTGCCTGCCGGCACCACCGTCCCGCTGAAGTGATGTCGTCCGGGTTTTTCCGGCTGGCCCTGGTGCTGGGCCTGCTGTCGGCCAGCGGCCCGTTCGCCATCGACATGTACCTGCCGGCCCTACCGTCGATCGGCCAGAGCCTCGGTGCCTCGGTGCACGCGGTCCAGGCCAGCCTGATGGCGTTTTTCATCTCGCTGGGCATCGGGCAGATCGTCTACGGACCGGTCTCCGACATGGTGGGCCGAAAGCCGCCGCTGTATTTCGGCCTGCTGCTGTTCGCGGCCGGCAGCATCGGTTGCGCGCTGGCGCCAAACATCGAGACGCTGGTCGTGCTGCGCTTTGTCCAGGGCCTGGGGGCCTGTGCCGGCATGGTGATTCCCCGGGCGGTGGTGCGCGACCTGCACACGGGCAACGACGCGGCGCGGCTCATGTCCATGCTGATGCTGGTTTTCAGCGTGTCGCCGATCCTGGCGCCGCTGGCGGGCAGCATCCTGATTGAATGGCTCGGCTGGCGCAGCGTGTTCTGGGCCGTCGCCGGCCTGGCCCTGCTGAGTCTCGTGCTGCTGGCCACCAGCCTGGCCGAGACGCGGCCGACCGAGCAGCGGGTGAACAGCAGTTTCGCCGGCGCGATTTCCGCTTATGGCCAGCTGCTGCGGGATCGCCGCTTCATGGGACTGGTGTTCATCGGCGCCTTTGGCATGTCCAGCTTTTTCGCCTACCTGGCGAACTCATCGTTCGTGCTGATCGACCACTACGGGCTGACGCCGCGCCAGTACAGCATCGCGTTCGCGGCCAATGCGGCATCGTTCATCGGCACCTCGCAGCTCACCGCCTGGACGGCGAAGCGGTTCGGCCTGGCACGGATCGTCAAGGTGGCCGTCACCGGATACGCCATCGTGATGGCGCTGCTGCTGGCGGCGAATCTTCTGGGCGTCGACCGGCTGGGGTTGTTGCTGGGAATGCTGTTCGCGGGCTATGGCTTGCTTGGTCTGGTGATCCCGGGCACAGCCGTCCTCGCGCTGGACCGGCACGGTGCGATCGCCGGGACCGCCTCCGCCTTGATGGGCACGCTGCAGTTCGCGACCGGCGTGGTGGTGATGGCGCTGGTCGGCTGGTTTGTCGACGGCAGCGCACGGCCGATGGTGACTGGCATCGCCGCTTGCGCGGCTGCGGCAGCGGTGCTGGCCCACCTCACGTTACGCGGCAGGACCTGGGCCGCCGCTGCTGCTTGATTCGGGTCAGAACTCCTGGATTCGGAACCTGCGTGCACATAATGGCCGCGGATGGACAAACTCAAGCAGCTCGAATCCTTTGTTTCGGTCTCCACGCGGGGCAGCCTTACGGCTGCGGCCAAGGCCGAGGGCGTGGCGCCGGCCATCATGGGGCGCCGGCTCGATGCGCTGGAAGAGCGGCTCGGCGTCAAGCTGCTGGTGCGGACCACGCGGCGTATCAGCCTCACCCACGAGGGCAGCGCTTTCCTGGAGGATTGCCAGCGCGTGCTGGCCGACGTTGCCAACGCGGAAGCCAGCGTCAGCGCCGGCGGCGTCAAGGCCACGGGACATCTGCGCATGACCGCTCCGGCCGGCTTCGGGCGGCGCCATGTCGCACCCCTGGTGCCACGCTTTCGCGAGCTGCATGGGGACGTGACGATTTCGCTGAATCTCAGCGACCGCGTGGTCGATCTTGCCGCGGAGGGCTTCGACTGCGCCGTCCGCGTCGGCGACTTGCCGGACTCGTCCCTGGTGAGCGTGCGCCTGGCGGACAACAGGCGGCTGTGCGTGGCGACGGCACGCTACCTGGAACAGAACG
>JAYUHN010000407.1:0-9519 GCA_043766965.1 Ramlibacter sp.
CTGATTGCGAAGGCCGACGTGCTGATCGAGAACTTCCGCCCCGGCACGATGGAGGGCTGGGGCCTGTCGTACGAGGCGCTGTCGGAAAACAATCCCGGCCTGGTGATGCTGCGCATCTCCGGCTACGGCCAGACCGGTCCCTACCGCGACCTGCCCGGCTTCGGTGCCATCGGCGAGGCCATGGGCGGGCTACGCCACCTGACCGGCGAACCCGGCCATGTGCCGGTGCGCTGCGGCATCTCGATCGGCGACACGCTGGCGGCGCTGCACGGCACCATCGGCGTGCTGACGGCGCTGTACCACCGCAAGGTCAACGGCGGCCGTGGGCAGGTGATTGACGTCGCCCTGACCGAAGCCGTGTTCAACGTCATGGAAAGCCTGATCCCGGAGTACAGCGCCTTCGGTGCGGTGCGCGAGCCGGCCGGCTCGGCACTGCCGGGCATTGCGCCGTCGAACGCTTACCGCTGCAGCGACGGCGTGGTGCTGGTCGCTGGCAACGGCGACAGCATCTTCAAGCGCCTGATGCAGACGATCGGCCGTGACGACCTGGGCAACGATCCGGCGCTGGCCGACAACGCAGGCCGCGTGTCGCGCGTGGAGGAACTGGATCGCGCCATCAATGCCTGGACGGCGACCCGCAGCGTGAACGAAGTACTGAGCCAACTGGGCGAGGCCCGGGTGCCCGCCGGTCGTGTCTACACGGCCAGGGACATTGTCGAAGACCCGCATTACCGCGCCCGTGACATGATCCTGCAGCAGCGCACACGCAACGGCCACGAGCTGGAAGTGCCGGGCGTGGTGCCCAAGTTGCTGGGCACCCCCGGCAGCATCCGGTGCTCCGCCCCGAACCTGGGCGACGACACCGACGCGGTGCTGGGCGAACTCGACTACACGGCGCAGGACATCGCAGCGCTGCGCGGAAGGAAGGTGGTGGCATGAAAGCTGACAACGAAGTCTGGACTGGACGAGGCCGGCGCATTTATCTCCAGGAGGTGGGGACCCGCGATGGACTGCAGGCGGAAGCCGCCTTCGTCCCGACCGAGGACAAGGTTGCCCTGGTCGATGCGCTGTCCGACGCCGGCCTGGCGAAGATAGAGGTCACGGCCTTCGTCTCCCCCAAGGCGATCCCGGCGTTGCGCGACGCCGAGCAGGTGCTGCGCGAGATCCGGCGCAATCCCGGGGTGGTGTACAGCGCGCTGGTGCCGAACGTGCGCGGCGCCGAGCGCGCCATCGAGTCGCGGGTCGACGAGATGAATCTCGTGATGTCGGCCACGGAAAGCCATAACCTGGCCAACCTGCGGATGACGCGCGAACAGTCCTTCGCCGGCCTGGCCGAAGTCGCCGCCATCGGCCGCAGCGCGGGCGTCGCCGTGAATGTTTCGCTCTCGTGCGCGTTCGGCTGCCCGATGGAAGGCGACGCGGCGGTGGAGACCGTGCTGGCCTGGTGCGGCCGCTACGTCGAGACACTGCAAGCGCACGGCGTGACGCTCTGCGACACGACGGGCATGGCCTTTCCCACCCAGGTTGCACAGCTGACACGTGGCTTTCGCGAGCGGTGGCCTGACACCGAGCTCACGCTGCACTTCCACAACACCCGCGGCATGGGGCTGGCGAACGTGCTGGCGGGCATCGACGCCGGCGCCGACCGTTTCGACGCCTCTTTTGGCGGCATCGGCGGCTGTCCCTACGCGCCGGGTGCCAGCGGCAATGTCTGCACCGAAGAGATCGCGCACGCACTCGCGCTCATGGGCTACGACACCGGCATCGACCTGCCCTTGTTGCTCGCGGCCGCGAGCCGCTTGCCGGCACTTATCGGCCACGACATCCCCAGCCAGATCGTGAAGGCCGGGCGCCGGCTCGACCTGCATCCCCGGCCGGCGGACTTCGACCAGATCCGCGCCCGCGCGCTGGCCCGCGACCCGGCCTGAGCTTCCACCACCACACCACCCGAGGAGACATGACATGCCACGCTACACCCTGAACGCCACCGGTGCGCGCCTGCGGGCCGTGCCCTTCACGCCGCAGCAGGTGCTGGCCGCGTTGGCCAGGCCGATGGCGGCGTGAGGCTGGAGAAGAGCTCGCGGCGGGCTTGTCGCGACAATGACCCAAGCAAGGAGCATCGCTGTGCTGTTGAATGACAAGGTCGCGATCGTCACGGGGGCCGCATCGGCGCGCGGCATCGGAAAAGCCGTCGCGAAGTTGTATGCCGAGCACGGCGCGCGCGTCGCCATCCTCGACCTGGACGCGCGGGCCGCCGAAGCGGCGGCTGCGTCGATCGGCGCAGCGCACATCGGGCTGGCGTGCGACGTCACCGACCGGGAGGCCTGCGAGATCGCAGTGCGTGAGGTGTTCGCCCGCTTCGGCAAGGTGAGCATCCTGGTGAACAACGCGGGCGTGACGCAGCCGGTGCGCACCGTGGACATCCGACCCGAGGACTACGAGCGCATCACCGACGTGTCGCTGCGCGGCTCGCTGTACATGAGCCAGGCTGTGATCCCGCACATGCGTGCCAGCCGCACCGGCTCGATCATCTGCATGTCCTCGGTCTCGGCGCAGCGCGGCGGCGGCATCTTCGGCGGGCCCCATTACTCCGCCGCCAAGGCGGGTGTGCTCGGACTGGCCAAGGCCATGGCACGCGAGCTCGGCCCCGACAACATCCGTGTCAACTCCATCGCGCCCGGCCTGATCCAGACCGACATCACCGCCGGCAAACTCAGCGATGCGATGCGCGACGAGATCATCCGCGGCATTCCGCTGGGGCGGCTGGGTGAAGTGGACGACGTGGCCAACGCCTGCCTCTACCTCGGCAGCGACCTGTCTTCCTACCTCACAGGCATCACGCTCGACGTGAATGGCGGGATGCTGATTCATTGAGGAACGCATCATGATCATGAGCCGCCCATCGCGCACCACCATGCCGCAGCTTGCCGAACTCGCGTACCGCATTCGCCGCCACGCGTTGCGCATGGGCGCGGTCCAGGGCCAGGGCTACATCGGCCAGGCGCTGGGGCTCGCCGACATGCTGGCCGTCGCCTATGGCCACGCGATGGATTTCCGCGCCGACGAGCCGACGTGGGAGGCGCGCGACCGGTTCCTGCTGTCGCACGGACACTATGCGATCGCCTTGTACGCGGCGCTGATCGCAGTCGGCATCCTGCCCGAGTCCGAGATCGAGAATTACGGATGCGACGACAGCCGCCTGCCGATGTCCGGCATGGCCACTTACACGCCGGGCATGGAGATGTCCGGCGGCTCGCTCGGCCAGGGCCTCACGATCGCCGTCGGCATGGCGCTCGCCCTGCGCCACAAGCGCAACCCCGCCTTCGTCTACAACTCGATGTCGGACGGCGAGCTCGACGAGGGCGCGACGTGGGAGGCCGCGATGGCGGCCGCGCACCACCGCCTGGCCAACCTGGTGTGCCTGGTCGACATCAACAACCAGCAGGCTGACGGGCCCTCGGGCAAGGTGCTGGGCTTCGAGCCCCTGGCGGACAAATGGCAGGCCTTCGGCTGGCATGTGCAGCGCGTGTCCGGCAACGACCTCGCCGCGCTGGTCGAGGCCTTCGACCAGGCGCGCCACTGGCCGCAGTCCCAGCCGCGCGTGATCCTGCTCGACACGCTGATGGGGAAAGGCGTTCCCGTTCTGGAGCGCCGTGAGAAAAACCATTTTCTGGTGATCGACCCGCCGGAATGGCAGCAGGCGATCGATCACCTCGACGCCACACGATCGGGAGATGAGGCATGACGCAAGCCGCCGCACCCAAGCCCCGGCTCACCACCTCGGCGATGATTTCGAGCATCGCCGGTGAAGGCCAGCGCACGCGCGCCGCGCCGTTCGGCAAGGCGCTGGTCGCGCTTGCCGCCTCGCGCCCGGAGGTGGTGGGCCTGACGGCCGACCTTGCCAAGTACACCGACCTGCACCTGTTCGCGCAGGCGTACCCGGACCGCTTCTTCCAGATGGGGATGGCGGAGCAGCTGCTGTTCGGCGCGGCCGGCGGCATGGCGAAGGAAGGATTGATCCCGTTCGCGACCACCTACGCGGCGTTTGCCACGCGGCGCGGGTACGACTTCATCCACCAGGTGATCTGCGAGGAAAACCTCGACGTCAAGATCTGCTGCGCGCTGCCTGGCCTCACCACCGGCTACGGCCCCAGCCACCAGGCGACCGACGACATCGCGATGATGCGGGCCATCCCGGGGCTCACGGTCATCGACCCGTGCGACGCGCTCGAGATCGAGCAGGCCGTCGTGGCGATGGCCGACCACAAGGGGCCGGTGTACATGCGGCTGCTGCGCGGCCAGGTGCCGCTGCTGCTGGACGAATACGACTACCGATTCCAGATCGGCAAGGCGGCGCTGCTGCGCGACGGCCGCGACGCGCTGGTGATCTCGTCCGGGCTGCTGACCATGAAGACGCTCGAAGCCGCCAAGGCGATGGAAGGCGGCACCGCCGACGTCGGCGTGCTGCACGTGCCCACGATCAAGCCGCTGGACGAAGAGGCCATCCTGCGCGAATGCGCGCGGCCCGGCCGACTGGTCGTGGTGGCGGAAAACCACTCCATGCTGGGCGGCCTCGGCGAAGCGGTGGCCTGCCTGTTGCTGACCCGCGGCATCACGCCGCGCTTTCGCCAGATCGCGCTGCCCGACGAGTTCCTCGATGCCGGCGCGCTGCCGACGCTGCACGATCGCTACGGCATTTCGGCGCAAGCGATCCAGCAGTCGATCCGCAGCTGGCTATGAGCACGCCCCAGACCGTCGGCGTTGTCGGGCTCGGCGCCATGGGCCGAGGCGTCGCCGCGAACCTGCTGAAGAAGGGTTTCGCCGTCGCGGGCTGCGACGTGAACCCGGCCGCGCTGCAGTGGCTGCGCGAGCACGGCGGCGTGGTCGCCAACGACGCGGCGGAACTTGCCGCGGCCTGCGACATCGTCGTGAGCTTCGTGGTGGACGACCGGCAGACCGAGGAAGTGCTTTTTGGCGGCTTCGGCCTGGCCGGCAAGCTGCGCCAGGGCTCGGTGTTCATTGCCTGCAGCACCATGCCACCGTCCTATGTCCGCACGCTCGGAGGGCGGCTGCGCAAGTGCGGCATCGAGCTGCTGGATGCGCCCGTCACCGGCGGCATGGCCGGCGCGGAAAAGGGCACGCTCACGATCATGGTCGGCGGCCCGGCGCAGGCGCTGGAACGGGTGAAGCCGGTGCTCGCTACTTTCGGCGCGCGCATCTTTCACCTGGGCGAGCAGAACGGCGCCGGCGCCCAGATGAAAGTGATCAACCAGTTGCTGTGCGGCGTGCACATTGTCGCCGCGGCCGAGGGCCTGGCGCTTGCCGCCAGGCACGGCTTGCCGCTGGAAACGACGCTGGAGATCCTGAAGAGCGGCGCGGCTTCCTCATGGATGCTGGGCGATCGCGGCCCTCGCATGGTCGACGGCGCCTTCGACGACGTCACCTCCGCCGTCGACATCTTCGTGAAGGACATGGGCCTGGTGCTGGACGCGGCGCGTGAATCGCGCTTCGCCGCGCCGCTGGCCCACGCCGCGTTCCTGTCCTTCCTCGCCGCCAGCGGCAAAGGGTGGGGCGCTCTTGACGATTCCGCGGTGATGCGTAACTACGACATTGGACCTCAGGCCGACGAGGCCTGACCGCGTGAAGCCCGTGTTGCAGATGGAACAACCTCAGGGTTTCGCAGAGGGCGTGCTTCCCGAGGGCATTCGCTCCCGGCTCGTCGGCGCCAACGGCCTGCGCATGCACGTGCTTGAGGCCGGCCACGAAACTCCGGGGCGGCCCTGCGTCCTTCTGCTGCACGGCTTTCCCGAGCTGGCCCTGTCCTGGCGCAGCAACATGCTGCCGTTGGCGCAGGCCGGCTTCCACGTGATTGCGCCCGACCAGCGCGGCTACGGCCGCACCACGGGCTGGGAAAACAGCTACGACTGCGAGCTGGATCGCTTCGGCATGAGAAACCTCGTGACCGATGCACTGCACCTCGTGCATGCCTTCGGCCATCGGAAGGTGCATGGGGTCGTCGGCCACGACTACGGTTCCCCCGTCGCGGCCTACGCCGCGCTGATCCGACCCGACGTGTTCCAGCGCGTGGTGCTGATGGCGGGCCCGTTTCCGGGCGCCCCGAAGGCGCCGTTTGACACGGCCGACACCGCCGCAACGCAGACGCAGGACCCAGTCCACGAGGAACTGGCCGCGCTCGGCCGCAAGCACTATCAGTGGTACTACGCCACGCGGGAGGCAAACACCGACATGCGCCGGCCCACACAGGGCCTGCAGGCGTTCCTGCGCGCTTACTTCCACCACAAAAGCGCGGACTGGGCACCGAACAGGCCGCACCGCCTTGGCGGCTGGGTGGCGAGCGAGCTTGCGAAGATGCCCACCTACTACATCATGGAGAAGGACGGGGACATGCCCGCCAACGTGGCGCCGTTCATGCCTTCTGCCGAAGAGATCCGCGCCAATGCCTGGCTGCCGGAGCATGTGCTGGAGGCGTACACCGCCGAATACGCGCGCACCGGCTTCCAGGGCGGGCTCAACTGGTATCGCTGCGACACCGGGGGACTGAACGCGCGCGAGATGCGGCTGTTCGGCGGCCGCACGATCGACGTTCCATCAATGTTCATCGCAGGACTGAGCGACTGGGGCGTCTACCAGAAGCCCGGCCACCTCGAGGCCATGGTGCAGGAGGCTTGCACCGACCTCCGCGGGTGCCACCTGCTTTCCGGTGCGGGCCACTGGGTGCAGCAGGAGCAGCCCGCCGCCACCAACGAACTGCTGCTGCGCTTTCTGGGATGACGACAATGAACATGATCGAGCTGCCCTGCACATGTCGGGCGCCGGCACCACCGTTTCGGCGCGTGGCCGGCGCGACATGCTCAGTTCCGTCGTGCGGGATCCGGCCTCCATTACTATTCACGCACGGTCGGCTTCGCTTTCGGCGAGTGAGCGAGGAAATGCAGCAGCGCGGCCAGCACCTCGGCTGGCGCCTCGCGCTGGGGGAAGTGGCCCACGCCCGCCAGCAAGCGGCGTTCATACCGCCCACCAAAGAAGGCCTCCTTGCCCAGGCTGGTGTCGGGATGGTTGACGCCGTCGGCTGCGCCGTGCAGCAACAGGGTCGGCACTTCCAGGACAGACGCAGGGTTGAGCCGGGCCTCGTGCTGCTCAAGGCGCGGATCGCCGGGAGCATGGCCCCAGCGGTGGCGATACGAGTGCAGCGTGATGTCGGCCCAGTCGGCATTTTCGAAGGCATCTGCCGTGGCCTCGAATTCTTCCGGCCGGTACCAGCCCTGCGGCGCCCAGGTGTCCCACATGATGCGGGCGAAATTGCGCCCATCTTTGCGGACGGTTTTTTCACCACGGGGCGTGGCCATGTACCAGTGGTACCAGTAGTTGCGCGCCTGTTGCAGACTGAGCGCCTGCGCCGGATCGTTGGTGCCATAGGCCACGGACAACATCGCCAGGTGGCTGGCGACGCCCGGACGCAGTCCGCACGCGATCGCGACTGCGCGTGCGCCCCAGTCATGCCCGACCAGCGCCGGCTGCTTCAGGCCGAGCGCATCGATGAATTCCAGCAGGTCGCACCCCAGCGCGGAAAGCTGGCCGGTGCGTGCTGTGTCTTCGCGCAGAAAGCGTGTCGGCAAGAACCCGCGCAGGGCCGGGACCAGCACGCGCCAGCCCTCCAGTGCCAGCCCCGGGGCAACGCCAGACCAGCAGCGGATGCTGTCGGGCCAGCCGTGCAACAGCAACACCGTGCGGATGCCGGTGGGGTTCCACTCTTCGTAACCGACCCGCAGCAGTGAGGTGTCGACGAATTTCAGGGTCGGTGTCATCGCATCGTCCGGTCAGTGGATGTGCATGCCACCACTGACGTCCAGCACGACACCGGTGATGTAGGCGGACTGGTCCGAGGCCAGGAACAGGCAGGCGTTTGCGATGTCGGCCGGCGTGGCCAGGCGGCCCAGGGGAACGCCTTCAGCGACCCGGGCTTTGCCGGCGTCGTCGATCTTGCCCACCAGCAGGGCGGTATCGACCATGCCCGGCGCGATCGCGTTGGAACGGATTCCATCGGGCGCGAGTTCGCGGGCCATCGCCTTGGCCAGGGCCTGGATCGCCCCCTTTGCTGCGGAATAATGCGGGCCGCCGAGAATGCCGCCGCCGCGCTGTGCGGCCACCGATCCCATGCTCACGATGGCCCCGCTGTGTCGGGACCGCATGAATGGGACCACGGCTCGCGCCATGTTGTAGGCGCCGCGCACGCTGACATCCATCACCAGGTCGTAGTCGGCCTGGGTGCTGTCCATCAGCCGATGCGACTGGCTGACGCCGGCGTTGTTGATCAGGATGTCGACCCGCCCGAACTTCTCCAGCACGCGTTGGACGGCGGAGCGGCAAGCGGATTCGTCGCGGATGTCGCACGACAGGCCCAGATGCTGCGCGCCGATCGCGTGCGCGGCCTGCTCGGCCTGAGACTGGTCAAGGTCGAAGATCACAACCCGCGCACCTTCGTCGGCAAAGCGCTTCGCCGTGGCCCAGCCGATGCCGCGCAGCGACGCGCCCCCGGTGACGATGGCGACCTGGTCTTTCAGTTGCATGGCAATCATCCTATAGCGGGCATCGACCGAAGCTCACAGGCTGCGCGCGCCGGAAGCAAGGAATCCGCCGTCCACCGGCAACACCACGCCCGAGGTGTAGGAGGCAGCTTCCGACACCAGGTACATCACTGCCGCGGCGATCTCGGCGGTCGTGCCGTACCGGCCCAACGGAATGGCTTTTGCGTACTCTTCGCGGAACCGGTCGGTGTGCAGCACGCGCGTCATCGGTGTGTCGACCGGACCCGGCGCCACCGCGTTGGCGGTGATGCCGTGCTCGGCCAGTTCCACCGCCATCTGCCGGGTCAGCGCGATCACCGCTGCCTTGGAGGTGCCGTAGGCAGTGCGCCCCGTGCCGACGGCCCGCATGCCGGCGACCGATGCGATGTTGACGATGCGACCCCAGCGCCGGGGCAGCATCAGCCGCGCGGCGGCCTGGGCGCAGAGCAAGGTTCCGGTGACATTGACGTTCATCGTCGCAGCGAAGTTGTCGAGGGGGAAATCCAGGAAGGGGAAGACCTTGGCGATGCCGGCGCAGTTGACCACGATGTCGCAGCGGCTGAAATCACGGTCGACCTGCGCAAAGGCTTGCGCGATCGACTCCGGCTTGCCGACGTCCATTGCCAGGGCGACTGCCTGGCCGCCGGCTAACCTCAGGCGGTCGGCGGTTGCGGTGGCGGCTGCCACGTCGAGGTCGGCTACCACCACGTGGTGCCCGGCCGCGGCCAGGGACTCGCAGACCTGCGCGCCGATGCCCATGGCGCCGCCGGTCACGACCGCAACGCGCTTTTCGAAATCAGGATGTTGGTTCATGTCTGTCTTTCAGGAAAGATTCAAAGGAAGCCGATCGAGATCCACGGCACCATCGCGACCACCAACAGGCCGACGAACAGTGCGATCAGGTAGGCCATGATGGGACCGATCCCTTCGTCGG
>JAYUHN010000408.1:0-3592 GCA_043766965.1 Ramlibacter sp.
CCATGAAGGTTTATTACGACAAGGACTGCGACCTGAGCCTGATCAAGGGCAAGACAGTCGCGATCATCGGCTACGGCTCGCAAGGCCACGCCCACGCCCAGAACCTCAACGACAGCGGCGTCAAGGTGGTGGTGGGCCTGCGCAAGGGCGGCGCGTCCTGGCCCAAGGTCGAGAAGGCCGGCCTCAAGGTGGCTGAAGTCGCCGACGCGGTGAAGTTCGCCGACGTCGTCATGATCCTGCTGCCCGACGAGCAGATCGCCGAGGTCTACAAGAAGGAGGTCGAGCCCAACATCAAGCAGGGTGCGTCCCTCGTGTTTGCCCACGGCTTCAACGTGCACTACGGCTTCGTCACGCCGCGCGCCGACCTGGACGTCTGGATGGTCGCGCCCAAGGCGCCCGGCCATACCGTGCGCGGAACCTATGCGCAAGGTGGCGGCGTGCCCCACCTGGTGGCGGTGCAGCAGGACAAGAGCGGCAAGGCCCGTGACCTGGCGCTGAGCTATGCGATGGCCAACGGCGGCGGCAAGGCCGGCATCATCGAAACCAACTTCCGCGAAGAGACCGAGACCGACCTGTTCGGCGAGCAGGCGGTGCTGTGCGGCGGTACGGTGGAACTGATCAAGGCGGGTTTCGAAACCCTGGTGGAAGCCGGCTACGCGCCCGAGATGGCGTACTTCGAGTGCCTGCACGAGCTCAAGCTGATCGTCGACATGATCTATGAAGGCGGCATCGCCAACATGAACTACTCGATCTCGAACAATGCGGAGTACGGCGAATACGTGTCCGGGCCGAGAATCATCACCGACGACACCAAGAAGGTGATGAAGCAGATCCTGAAGGACATCCAGAGTGGCGAATACGCCAAGAACTTCATCCTCGAAAACCGCGCCGGCGCACCGACACTGCTGTCGCGCCGCCGGATCATGGGCGAGCACCAGATCGAGACGGTCGGGGCGACGTTGCGGGCGATGATGCCGTGGATCGCCAAGAACAAGCTGGTCGACAAGAACCGCAACTGACCTTGCACGCGGCCCGCGGCCGCACGCAAGGTCATCCCCGCGAAGGCGGGGATCCACAGCGCATTGGACTTGCAGCGCAATGCGCTCTTGGATGCCCTGGATCCCCGCCTTCGCGGGGATGACGGATCCCCGTTCCCCGCCTTCGCGGGGATGACGGGTCCCCCCGCCCCCGCCTTCGCGGGGATGACGGGTCCCCATCCCCGCCTTCGCGGGGATGACTGGACCGGGGAAGCGGGGAGGACCTTGCCTCCCCCGCCGCTTCGTTGCTCTTACACTCAGCGTATGCACGACGGTTCCGACTCCCTTCCTGGCGATGTGCCCGAAGGCATCGTCGTGCGCAAGCGGCGCAAGGGGATCTACATCCTGCCCAACCTGTTCACGCTCGCGGCGCTGTTTGGCGGTTTCTACTCGGTCGTGATGGCCATGAACGGTCGCTTCGATCTGGCCGCGTTCGGCATTTTCTGCGCGATGGTGCTGGACACCCTGGACGGCCGGGTGGCCCGCATGACCAACACGCAGAGCGCGTTCGGCGAGCAGATGGATTCGCTCTCCGACATGGTCTCGTTCGGCGCCGCGCCGGCGCTGGTCGCGTACGAGTGGTCGTTGAAGGGCCTTGGGCGTTGGGGCTGGATTGCGGCTTTCGTCTACTGCGCATGCGCCGCGCTGCGGCTGGCACGCTTCAACGTCAACACGGGGGTGGTGGACAAGCGCTATTTCCAGGGGCTGCCGTCGCCGGCCGGCGCGGCTCTGGTCGCGGGTTTCATCTGGCTCATGAATGACCTCGAGGTCAAGCCGTACGACGTCTCCTGGGTGATGTTCGCCTTCGCGCTGTTCGCCGGCCTGACGATGGTCACCAATGTGCCCTTCTACAGCTTCAAGGACCTGCAGATGAAGAAGTCGGTGCCTTTCGCAGTCATCGTGCTGATTGCGCTCGGCATCGCGGTTATCAACATCCACCCGCCGATCGTGGTGTTCGGCCTGTTTGTGACCTACGGCTTGTCCGGCTATGCGGTGTATGGATGGCGGCGGGTCAAGGGCCTGCGTACCAGCGTCATCAGCACGTCCACCCATGAGCCCGAAGAAAGTGGCTTGCACCGATGAGCTGCGCCGTGCATAAAGCTGCTTCGGTTTGCCTGTGATACATTGTTGTGTATGAATCGAATTTTGCTGGCCCTACTGCTATCTCCCCACGGGCGGAGACGGTAGCGCACGCGCATACCCTCACCAACGGCCCGTTTGCACCTGCAGCGGGCCGTTTTGTTATGGGGCTGCCGGTTCCTCTGAATTTTTGAAAGACCCTGCCATGTTGAAACAAGCAGCCCGCAAATACCGCGCCTTTCCCCCAGTCCGGCTGACCGACCGGACCTGGCCTGACGCAGTCCTGACCCGACCCCCGGTCTGGTGCAGCGTCGACCTGCGCGACGGCAACCAGGCGCTGATCGAGCCGATGGACATCGCGCGCAAGCTGCGCATGTTCGAAACCCTGGTGAAAATCGGCTTCAAGGAAATCGAGGTGGGGTTTCCGTCGGCGTCCCAGGTCGAGTTCGATTTCGTCCGCCAGCTGATCGACGGCAACCTGGTGCCCGAGGACGTCACGATCCAGGTGCTGACGCAAGCGCGGGAGCCGCTGATCCGGCGCACGTTCGAGGCCTTGCAGGGCGCCAAGAAAGTCATTGTCCATCTGTACAACGCCACCGCGCCTGTCATGCGCAAGGTGGTGCTGGGGCTGGATGAGGACGGGATCGTGGAACTTGCGACCAGCCAAGCCCGTCTGTTCGTCGAGATGGCGGCGCAGCAGCCGCGAACCCACTGGATCTTCCAGTATTCACCCGAGATGTTCTCCGGCACCGAACTGGCGTTTTCAAAGCGGGTGGTCGACGCCGTGACGGACGTCTGGCAGCCGACGCCGGCCCGCAAGTGCATCATCAACCTGCCGTCGACGGTGGAGCACTCGACGCCCAACATCTTCGCCGACATGATCGAGTGGATGCACCGCAACATCGCGCGGCGCAAGTGCGTGGTGCTCTCGGTCCATCCGCACAATGACCGTGGCACCGGCACCGCGGCCGGGGAGTTCGCGGTGATGGCGGGAGCCGACCGGCTGGAGGGCTGCCTGTTCGGCAACGGCGAGCGCACCGGGAATCTCGACCTGGCCAACGTCGCCCTCAACCTGTACAGCCAGGGTGTCGATCCAGGCCTGGATTTTTCAGACATCGACGACATCCGGCGGACGGTGGAGCATTGCAACCAGTTGCCGGTGCACCCCCGTCATCCGTATGCCGGCGACCTGGTCTACACCTCTTTTTCGGGATCGCACCAGGATGCGATCAAGAAGGCGTTCACTGCGCGCAGGGAAGGCGACATCTGGGACATGCCCTATCTGCCGCTCGACCCCAAGGACCTGGGGCGCAGCTACGAAGCGGTGATCCGCGTCAACAGCCAGTCGGGCAAGGGCGGGATCGCCTACCTGCTCGAGAGCGAATACGGGCTGGAGCTGCCGCGCCGGCTCCAGATCGAATTCAGCCAGGTGGTCCAGAGCGTGATGGATGCGACCGGCAAGGAACTGACGGCGC
>JAYUHN010000409.1:0-3589 GCA_043766965.1 Ramlibacter sp.
CGCGCTGTGCGGGGACGGCGACATGATGGAAGGCATCAGCGGCGAGGCGGCTTCGCTCGCAGGCCATTTGAAGCTGGCCAATCTGTGCTGGATCTACGATTCCAACCAGATCAGCATCGAAGGACCGACGTCAATCACGTTCACAGAGGATGTCGGAGCACGCTTCGAGGCCTGCGGCTGGCGGGTTGTCCGCGTTGCCGACGCGAACGACCTCGAAACACTCACGCGTGCGCTTCGTTCCTTTGCCGATACAAATGATCGGCCATCCCTCGTCATCGCGCAAAGCCACATCGGGTATGGCGCGCCGCACAAACAGGACACCAAGGAAGCGCACGGGGAGCCGCTGGGCGTCGAGGAAGCGCGGCTCGCCAAGGCGTTCTACGGGTTCGATCCGGATGCGAACTTCGTGATTCCCGATGGCGTGCAGGCGCACATCAGCGCGCAGTTCGGACAGCGCGGCGCCAGGGCCCGCGACGCATGGTATTCACAGTTCGCCGGGTACCGCGCGCAACACCCGGACCTTGCCGCGCAGATCGATTGCATGCAGCAAGGCGAACTGCCCAAGCACTGGGACAGCGAGTTGCCGAGCTTTGCCCCTGACGCGAAGGGTCTGGCGACGCGTGAGGCGTCCGGCAAAGTGCTCGCGGCCCTTGCCCGCCAGATGCCATGGCTGCTGGGCGGGGCGGCCGACCTGGCCCCATCAACCAAGACGCATCTCGACGCAGAGCAGGACAAGGAATTCGAGCCTCCGTCCGGTGCCGCCGGTAACGGCGGTTACGACGGCCGCAACCTGCACTTTGGTGTCCGTGAGCACGCGATGTGCGCGATGGCGAATGGCCTGGCTCTTTCCGGATTGCGGCCGTTCGCGGCCAGCTTCTTCATTTTCAGCGACTACTGCAGGGGTGCGGTCCGCCTGAGCGCGATGATGGGCGCACCGGTCATCTACATCTGGACCCATGATTCAATCAGCATGGGGGAAGACGGCTCGACCCATCAGCCGGTCGAGCAGCTGGCCTCGTTTCGCGCGATGCCGGGCATGGTGTTGCTGCGCCCCGCCGATGCCAACGAGGTGGTCGAGGCTTGGCGCATGGTGATGCAACTCAAGACCAGCCCAGCCAGCCTGGTGCTGTCGCGCCAGGCGTTGCCGACCCTCGACCGGAGCAAGTACGCCAGCGCACGCGGTGTGGCGCGCGGGGCTTACGTCCTTGCCGATGCTGCCGATGGCAAGCCCGATCTGTTGCTTCTGGCGACCGGCAGCGAAGTCGCGCTGTGCATCACCGCTTACGAGCAGCTCAAAAATGAAGGCATCAGGGTGCGCGTGGTCAGCATGCCCTCGTGGGACCTGTTCGAGCGCCAGAGCCTGGAATACCGCGACAGCGTGCTGCCCCCCGCTGTGACCGCTCGTGTTTCTGTCGAAGCGGCGTCGCCGCTGGGGTGGGAGCGCTATGTTGGCCGAACCGGCGCGATGATTGGCATGCGAACTTTCGGGATTTCCGCGCCGGGCCGGGTTGCCGAAGCGCATTTTGGTTTTGACGCTGCTCACGTCATCGCTGCAGCCAGGGAACAGCTGGCGCGATGGGCCCCGGCGGAGTAAGCGCGGCCGTGGCATCCCCAATCAGTGCTTCGGCTGGGCAACCGGCGCCGGCGTCCGTGCTCGTCGATATAGCGGCGCTCGTCGCTGCTTACCATTCAGGCGTCCCGGATCCTTCGGTTGCTGCCCAGCGCGTTTCCTTCGGCACATCGGGACACCGTGGCTCCTCGATGGACCTGTCGTTCAATGAATGGCACGTGCTGGCGATCACTCAGGCAATCTGCTGGTACCGCAAGCGCGAGGGGATCGACGGGCCCCTGTTCCTGGGCATCGACACGCATGCGTTGTCCGGGCCGGCGTGCGCGAGCGCACTCGAGGTCCTGGCCGCAAACGGCGTTCACGTGATGCTCGCCACGAACGACGAATACACCCCCACGCCGGCGATCTCGCACGCAATCCTCACGCACAACCGCGGACGTAGCACCGGGCTGGCTGACGGGATTGTCGTAACGCCGTCGCACAACCCGCCACGCGATGGCGGCTTCAAGTACAACCCGCCGAACGGTGGCCCCGCCGGCCAGGACGTCACCGGCTGGGTTGAAGCCCAAGCCAATCGCTTGCTCGAGAAACGCCTCGAGGGTGTCCGGCGCCTGACCCATGACAGCGCCCTGCGCGCCGCAACCACGCATCGCCACGATTTTCTTGACCACTATGTTGCCGATCTTGGTAACGTGATCGACATGGATGCTGTCCGCGACTCCAAGGTGCGGATGGGGGTCGACCCGCTGGGCGGCGCCGGTGTGAATTACTGGGTGGCCATTGCCGAGCGCTATCACCTCGACTTGACAGTTGTCAGTGACGTGGTCGACCCGCAGTTCGGTTTCATGACGCTTGATCGGGACGGGCGAATCCGGATGGATCCATCTTCCCCGTACGCCATGCGGAGGCTCACGGCAATCAAGGACCGCTTCGACATCGCATTCGCCTGCGACACCGACCACGACCGTCATGGCATCGTGACTCCGTCCGCCGGCCTGATGGCGTCCAACCACTACCTGTCGGTCGCCGTCGACTACCTCTTTCAACACCGCCCGCAGTGGGGGCGTCAAGCTGGCGTCGGCAAGACGGTCGTCAGCACGGCGCTGATCGACCGGCTTGCGACAAGACTGGGACGCAAGCTCTATGAGGTTCCGGTGGGTTTCAAATGGTTCGCGGCCGGCCTCCAGGACGGTTCGCTTGGCCTTGGTGGCGAGGAAAGCGCCGGCGCGACCTTCCTGCGCCGCGACGGGACGGTCTGGACCACCGACAAGGACGGAATTGCCGCGGCGCTGCTCGCGGGCGAGATCACTGCGCGCCACGGCTGCGACCTCGGTGAGCTGTATGCCGGTCTGGCGAACGAGTTCGGCAATCCGGTCGCCGATCGGGTCGAGGCCCCTGCGAATGCCCAGCAAAAAAAGCAGTTGGCCGCGCTTTCGCGAAAACAGGTCGTTTCGGCCAGCCTCGCGGGAGAAGCGATCGAAAGCATCCTCAGCAGGGCCCCGGGCAACGACGCTTCGATTGGTGGCATCAAGGTGGTTACGGCAAGCGGCTGGTTCGCCGCCAGGCCCTCGGGCACCGAGGATCTCTACAAGATCTATGCCGAGAGCTTTCGCGGTGACGAGCACCTGCAGCGCATCCTGCAAGAGGCGCAGGCCATCGTGGACGCCGCCATTTCCTGAATCCTGACATCCCATCACGGAGGCCTTGATGCCTGATCCCCTCTCACCCGATCTGCTGCAAAAGATGAACGCCTACTGGCGTGCGGCCAACTACATTTCGGTCGGCCAGATCTATCTGCACAAAAATCCCCTGCTTGAATCCCCGCTGACGCTGGACCACGTCAAGCCGCGATTGCTGGGTCATTGGGGAACGACGCCGGGGTTGAACCTGATCTATGTGCACCTGAACCGGCTGATCAAGGCGCATGACCTGAACATGATGTATGTCATCGGTCCCGGCCATGGGGGGCCGGGCATCGTGGCGCACACCTACCTGGAAGGGTCGTACACCGAGCACTAT
>JAYUHN010000410.1:0-9424 GCA_043766965.1 Ramlibacter sp.
GGCTCGGCGCGTGACAAGCCAGTCGCTGGTTCTTGACACCAATATCGTCCTCGATGTTTTCGTTTTCCTCGACGAAAACGCGAAGCCGGTCCGGTCGGGGCTCGAGACCGGCAGGCTGCGGTGGCTTGCCACCCTGGCAATGCGCGACGAACTGGAGCGCGTCCTGTCCTACGCCCAGATCACTGCGCGGCTGGCGGGCTGCCGGCTGGCGCCGGCTGACGTGTTGCAGGCCTTCGACCGTCACAGCCACCGGGTCGAGGCGCCGGCCAGGGCGTGCCTGACATGCAAGGACCCCGACGACCAGAAGTTCATCGACCTCGCAGTCGCGCACCGCGCCATGCTGCTCTCGAAGGACCGCGCCGTGCTGGCGCTGAAGAAACGGCTGGTGCCGCTCGCGGTCCGGGCCAGCGCCACACTGACGGTCACAGGCTGAAGCGTTCGGCCCTGGCGAGCGGCCAGTAAAGCTTGAAAACGTTGTGCTGGCTGTCCAGGTTCCCGGACAGCAGCGAGCCGGGCTCCACGTGCATGATCAGGTTCGACAGGAGCCGCACCTCGGTGTCGGTGATGCGCCGCACGATGTGGTGCGCGGTGATGTCGGCGGGATGCTGGAGGCCGGCGGCCTGCACCAGTTCCTTCAGGGCCAGCAGCGTGCTGCGATGGAAATTGAACACGCGCTGCGCCTTGTCCGGCACCACCAGCGCACGCTCACGCACCGGGTCCTGCGTGGTCACCCCGGTCGGGCAATTACCGGTGTGGCAGGTCTGGGCCTGAATGCAGCCCAGCGCCATCATGAAACCGCGCCCGGCGTTGCACCAGTCGCCGCCCAGCGCCATCATCCGCACGATGTCGAAAGCGGTGATGACCTTGCCGGCGCAGCCGACCTTGATGCGGTCGCGCAGCCCGGCGCCGACCAGCGTGTTGTGCACCAGCAGCAGCCCTTCCTGCAGCGGCGCGCCGACGTGGTCGCTGAATTCCACCGGTGCCGCGCCGGTGCCGCCCTCCGCACCGTCGACCACGATGAAGTCCGGTGTGACGCCGGTCGCGAGCATCGCCTTCACCAGGCCGAACCATTCCCACGGGTGGCCGATGCACAGCTTGAAGCCGACCGGCTTGCCGCCCGACAGCTCACGCAGCCGGACGATGAATTCCATCATCCCGACCGGCGTGCTGAAGGCGCTGTGGGCCGACGGCGAGAGGCAATCGACCCATGGCGTCACGCCACGCGCCGCGGCGATCTCGATCGTGACCTTGGCCGCCGGCAGAATTCCGCCGTGGCCTGGCTTGGCGCCCTGGCTCAGCTTGATCTCGATCATCTTCACCTGCGGGTCCTGCGCGTTCACGGCGAAGCGCTCGGGCGAGAAACGGCCGCTGTCGTCGCGGCAGCCGAAGTAGCCGGAGCCGATTTCCCAGATCAGGTCGCCACCGTGCACCCGGTGGTAGGCCGAGATCGAACCTTCCCCCGTGTCGTGCGCGAAGTGGCCCAGCTTCGCGCCCTGGTTCAGCGCCAGGATGGCGTTGCCGGACAGCGAACCGAAGCTCATCGCCGAGATGTTGAAAATACTGGCTTGGTAGGGCTGGGCGCTGTCGGGGCCGATGGTGATGCGGAAGTCGGACGATGCCAGATGCGTCGGCATCATCGAATGGTTGATCCACTCGTAGCCTTGCTGGCCGACATCGAGCTGGGTGCCGAACGGCCGGTTGTCCGGCTCGCCCTTTGCGCGCTGGTAGACCAGCGACCTCTGGGCCCGCGAGAACGGCGCGGCTTCGGCGTCGCTTTCGATGAAGTACTGGCGGATCTCGGGCCGGATGTACTCGAACAGGAAGCGCAGGTGGCCGATCACGGGATAGTTGCGCAGGATCGCGTGGCGCCGCTGCAGCAGGTCGCGGATGCCGATCGCGACCAGCGCGGCGAACACGAGCGCGACGGCCAGGCCCTGGCCGAGCGCCAGCATCGCGCCGACGGCAACGAGCAGGCCGAGCACGCAGAACGTCAGTGCCGCGTACCGCATGGGATACCGCGAGAGCAGCGCAGCCATCCCGCGTTCAGCCGGCGTCCGCTTGCACGTCGTGCCAGGCAAGCCTCCAGACGTCGGCGCCCCCGGCCGTGGTCGCTTCGCACAGCCTGCGCCACATGCCCGCCACCTCGCGCCTGCCATGCAGCGAGAACACCTCGTCCTCGAACACGGCGTCCTGCGCATAGCAATCACCCATGCTGTTCGCGTCGAGGCGGGCGAAAGCGCCGTAAAACGCTTCGATGGTCTGCTGGTTGGGATGCATCGCTGGTCCTCTGGTCAGGCCTGGAGCGATTCGGCGACCGCCACGGAGAGGAAATCGTACACCGCCCGGATTCGCCGGCTGGTCCGGATTTCCCGGTGCACGTTCCTCACGGCCTCGGTGCCGCAGGCGGCTCGCCCAACAGCAGTAACAGCCGGTTGAGCGCATGGCGCACGGTGGCGGCGCGGACGGCGGCGCGATCGCCCGCGAACCGCCGGGTTTCGCTGGTCAACAGCCCGTCGACCTGAAAGCCGAACCACACGGTGCCCACCGGCCTGGTCCTGCTGCCCCCACCCGGACCGGCCACGCCGGTGACCGCGAGGCTGACTTGCGCATGCGAATGGCGGATCGCGCCGAACGCCATGGCCCGCGCCACCACCTCACTCACGGCGCCGTGCGCTGCGATCAGGGCCGGGTCGACGCCGAGCGATTCGCATTTCGCTTCGTTGGAATAGGTGACGAAGCCACGTTCGAACCAGTTGCTCGAGCCGGCCAGGTCGGTGCAGACAGCGGAGATCATGCCGCCGGTGCAGCTCTCGGCGGTCGCCAGCTTCCAGCCCATCGCGAGCAGCGCCTCGGCCAGCAACGCGGTCGCGGCCGGAGTGTCGAGGCCCGGCGGCGGTGCGGGAATCTGGTTCAAAGCACTTTCCAGGCGGCAATGACCAGCAGGGCGCAAAGCGCGGCGACCAGGTCGTCCAGCAGGATGCCGAAGCCGCCTTTCCAGCCGAAGCCGTGGAACCGGCGGTCGGCCCACCCGACGGGACCAGGCTTCACTGCGTCGAACAAGCGGAACAGGACGAAGGCGACGAGCTGCGCGCCGAAGCCGGCAGGCAGCAGCAGCCACAGGACGATCCAGAACGCGACCACTTCGTCCCAGACGATGTTGCCCGGGTCGAGCACGCGCAGGTGATCGGCCGTGACCGTGCAGGCCCACCAGCCGACGGCCAGCGACACGGCGATCAACATGCCGAGCTCGCCCGGCGACAGCCAGCGCGCCAGCAGCAGCCACGCGACCCAGGCCCAGAGCGTGCCGGCGGTGCCCGGCGCCACCGGCGAAAGACCGGAACCAAAGCCCAGCGCCACCGCATGCGCGGGGTGCGACAGCATGAAGCGCAGGTTCGGCCGGACGGCGGCGGGAAGAGTCGGAGGGATCAGCACAGGCCCCATTCTGTCGGAGCGGCGGGTGTCGCGTGAAACGCGGAGGCCAGCAGCTACACGCAGCGCCATCGGCTAACCTAAGCCGTTGTTTTCATCCGCACCGCCGCCCATCGTGGCCGATCGGGCGCAACCAGCAGGAACATCATGCAGATTGGAATCGCAGGGACCGGAAAGATGGGCAGCGCCATTGGGAGGCGGCTGCTGGCATTGGGGCATGGGGTCGTTGTCTGGAATCGGACTCGCGAACGGGCTCTCCCACTGCTCGAAGCGGGAGCGGCATGGGCAGCGTCACCGCGCTTGCTGGCGGAACGCGTGGAGGCGGTGATCACGATCGTGACCGATGCTGCGGCGCTGGACGATGTCTATGGCGCCGAAGACGGACTGCTGGCCGCGCCGCCGAAAGATTTCCTGTTCATCGACATGAGCACGATTGCTCCGGCCAGCCAGCGGGCGATGGGAAGCCGCGCTGCCGCGGTGGGTGCGGCCTACCTGGAGTGTCCCGTGGGCGGCAGTGTCGGGCCGGCCCGCGAAGGCAAGCTGCTCGGCCTCGCCGGAGGCGCGCCGGAGCACTTCGCGCGGGCCCGTCCCATTCTCGAATTGCTGTGCCGGCGGGTCGAACACCTCGGGCCGCTGGGAGCTGGCTCGGCCATGAAGCTTGCGATCAACCTGCCCCTGATGGTCTATTGGCAGACGCTCGGCGAGGCGCTGTCGCTGATCCAGCCCCTGGGCCTGGACCCGGCCCGCGTCGTCGACATTTTTTCAGACAGCTCGGGCGGACCCAACATGCTCAAGGTGCGTGGGCCGATGATCGCCCAGGCGCTGGCGGGCGCCGGCGGCGGGCAGGTCACCGTCGACCTGGCGACCATGCGAAAGGATGTCCGCTCGATGCTGGACCAAGGCGCACTGGCGCACGTCAGGATGCCGGTGACCGCGGTCGCGCTGGACTGCATGGACCGCGCGGCAGGGGCCGGCCTGAACGGCGCTGACTGCACGCAGCTGCCGGTGTGGTGGCTGGGCGGAGGCGCCCGCGCCTGACGGGCTGGTGCTGGTTCGAGCGCTTTTCGGGAAGGTCCTAGTGACTGGCCGGGCGTCCCTCAGGCAGACTGCCAGCACATGACATGGAGTCCCCGATGAAACGTGCAGTTCTTTTGCCGTGGATGGTGCGCAGTCTGCTGCTCGCCGCGCTGGCAGCAGGGCCGGTGGCGCTGCAGGCGCAGGTGTTTCCATCCAAGCCGGTCCGGCTGGTGGTGACCTATCCCGCAGGCGGCAGCTCCGATCTGATGGCGCGCATCATGGGGCAGAAGCTGAGCCTGGTGTGGAACCAGCCCGTCATCATCGAAAGCAAACCCGGCGCGGCCGGCGCCATCGGCATGGACTTCACGGCGCGCCAGCCAGCCGACGGCTACACCTTCGTGATCGGCAACCTCGGTCCGGCACTGGTGAACCCGCTGATCACCAAGGTAGCGTACGACATGGACCGGGATTTCGTGCCGGTGTCGCTGGTGGCGACAGGTCCCAACATCCTGGCGGTCCCCGCCGCTTCACCCTACAAGACCTTGGGCGAGCTGCTGGCTGCCGCCCGGGCCAAGCCCGGGACCATCAGTTTCGGCACCAGCGGGCCCGGCAGCATGGCCCATCTCGGCGGCGAGCTGATCATGCGACAGGGCCGCGTCAGCATCAACCAGATTCCCTACAAAGGCGGCGGCCAGGCGGTCAACGACCTGATCGCGGGCCAGATCGACATGATGGTGTCCGACGCGCTGCCGGTCTCGCAGTTCCTCAAGAACGGCCGGCTGCGCCCGCTCGCAATCACGAGCGCGAAGCGGTCGCCGCTGTTCCCCGACATCCCGACTTTCGCCGAAGCCGGCCTGCCGGGCCTGGTGGCGGAAAACTGGTGGGGGGTGTACCTCCCGGCGGGAACGCCGAAACCGATCGTGGACAGCTACCGCGTGGCGCTGGTGAAGGTCATGGCCGATCCAGAGGTGAAGGAGCGCTTCGCCGGCCTCGGGGTCGAGGCCATGGCCAGCACGCAGGAAGAGTTCCGCGCGTTTCTGGCGACCGAGCAGGCACGTTACGCCAGGCTGGTCGCCGACAACGGCATCAAGGGTGAGTAGCCTGAAACCGCTCGCAGCGCCGGCGCCCGCCGGACGCGCCGACCAGACGCTGGCCCACAACATGAAGCTGCTGGCGCAGCACGAGCTCGATGGGTTCGGCGGCATGGGCGAAGGAATCGCCATGCAGCAGACCGCGGACGGGCGCCGCGTGCTCTGGATGGCGCACGAGTCCGCGCCGAAGAATTTCACCGCCGTGGACGTGACCGACCCGCGTCGGCCGCGGGTGCTGGTGCAGACCGAGTTGCCGCACATGAAGGTGCGCTCCAATTCGCTCGACGTCAGCGGCAACCTGATGGCTGTGGCCTATCAGACGCAACTGCCTGGCATGAAGCCGGCGGGCTTCGAAATGTTCGACATCAGCGTGCCCGAAAAGCCCCGGCTGCTATCCCACTTCGACTGCTCAGGTCCGTATTCGCGCGGCGTCCACGCGCTGTGGTTCGTCGACGGCAAAACGGTGCACATGGCGTCCGGCGCGCCCGACTTCCAGCCGCACAACCAGCTCGACGACCAGTTCTATCGCATCGTGGATGTCAGCGATCCGTCGCATCCGGTCGAGAACGGGCGCTGGTGGCTGCCCGGCACACGCGTCGGCGATGCCGAGCCGCGGCCCACCCGGCTGCCGGCGAAATTCGACACCGGCTTTCGCGCCCACAACACCAATGTCTTTCCCGACCGGCCGGACCGCGCCTACGTGGGCTACATCGACGGCGGGGCGATCGTGCTGGACATCTCCGACCGTTCCGACATCCGCGTGGTCTCGCAGTGGAACCACTCGCCGCCCTACAACGGGTTCACCCACACGGTGCTGCCGCTGTTCGAGCGCAAGCTGTGGATCGTGAGCGACGAATGCGTGCAGGACGACGGCGCCGACTGGCCCAAGCTGGTCTGGGTGGTCGATGTTCGATCCGAAACCCACCCGCTGCCGATCAGCACCTTTCCGATGCCGCCGGCCGAGGCCTTCACCAAACGCGGCGGGCGCTTCGGCGCCCACAACCTGCACGAGAACCTGCCGCTGCCGACCTCGTTCCGCTCCGACACCATCATCGTCGGCACCTTTTTCAACGGCGGGGTGCGCGTGTTCGACACCACCGACCCCTATCGCGTCGAAGAAATCGCGTACTACGTTCCGGGCGCGCCGCGCCTGTCCCCGGCCGGTGCGATCCAGCTGAACGACGTGTTCGTCGACGACCGGCAGCTGGTGTACACGATCGACCGCTTCGGCGGCGGCCTGTACATCCTCGAGATGACGATCTAGCCGGCGGATCGTTCCGATGCAGCGCGATCCCCTGGCCGGCAAACTGCCGGTGACGCTGATCACCGGATTTCTGGGCAGCGGCAAGACCACCTTGATCCAGGCGCTGCTGCGCCATCCCGCGATGAACCGGGTCGCGGTGGTGATCAACGAGGTGGGCGAGATCGGGATCGACCACGACCTGGTTGCCACCGTGTCGGAAAACGTGAGCCTGCTCGCCAATGGTTGCCTGTGCTGCACGGTGCGAACCGACTTGCAGGAAACCTTGCGTGAGCTGTTCGGCCAGCGACGGGCCGGGCAGATCGCCGACTTCGATCGCGTCGTCATCGAAACGACAGGTTTGGCCGATCCGGCGCCGGTGATCCAGACACTGGCGACCGACACCATGCTCAACGCGCAGTATCGGCTGGACGGCGTCGTCACTTTGGTCGATGCGGTGAATGGCGCCGGGCAGCTGGCAGAGCAGCCGGAAGCCCAGAAGCAGGTGGCGCTGGCCGACCGGATCTTTGTCACCAAGACCGACCTCACCGACGATCCGCACTACCTCGCGCTGCTCGGCCTGCTGCAGAGCCTGAATTCGACGGCGGCGGTGCAGAAATTGTCGATGGGCGAAGTCTCACCGTCGGAACTGATCGGGCTGGGCCTGTCCAGCGCGCGCGCCAATGCGTCGACGCTTCGTTTTCTCGGCGAGCTGGATGCCGACGGGGGCGGCGCAAAGGACGGCGCAGCCTCGGCCTACCTCGGGGCGCGGCTGGCTTTCCGGCACGACCCCGACATCAAGACGCTGTCGCTGCGCTTTGGCGCGCCGTTCACCTGGGAGGGCTTTTCGGCAGCGATGGAAATGGTGATCGGCTTGCGCGGGCCCGACCTGCTGCGGGTCAAGGGCATCGTCAATGTCGAAGGCGCAGCGGTCGTGGTGCAAGGCGTGCAGCATGTCATGCACCCGCCGGTGCGGCTGGACAAGTGGCCGAGCGATGACATGGACACTCGGCTGGTGTTCATCACACGCGGCATTCCAGAGGCTGCCATCCGCGGCTTGTTCGACGCGGTCGCGGCGATTCAGAAAGCATGACCGGGCCGCGCGCGGCGCGACGGCCGATGGCAGCTGCCGTGGCGCTTGCGAAAGAGCTGTGGCTCCATCGCCTCGGCCGCCCACAAACCACGGTGCGCCTGCCGTGCCTGCGTTTCCTCGGCTGCATACATCCCGGCGCGATGGCGGTAGCCCGGGGACCAGGCGTAGCCGCCGGAAACCAGCCAGGCGCCAATGTCCTGCCCCTGCAGGCTGACGTGGCCAACGGTGCGGTGATAGACGTCGCGGGCGCGGGTCACCACGACCACCGGCCGGTGCAGCACGCGCGCCGCAAGCGCATCCCGCGCCTGCGCCCCGAAAGCCTGGCAGATTTCCGGCGCGTCGACGCCGGCGATGCGGATCTGCAGCGCCGCACCGGCGGCAGGTTGGACCCATAGGGTGTCGCCGTCGGTCACGTGCTTGACGATGCCGTCGACAGTCCTGGCGGCAGCGCTACCGGCCAGGCAGACGAACAGCACTAAGGCGGCAAGGATGCGAAGGTGTGGCGACAGGAACGGCGTCATGCTCTTGCAACGGCCGCGGCCCGCCGTGCGATGACAGCTCAGGCGAAATGATCGAAGGAGGCGTAGCGCCGCAGCAGCAGTCCGCCTTGCGCATCCACCAGCCGCAACCCGGGTTCGGCTTCGATCCGGCCAATGCGGGTCACCGGTGTGCCGGATGCGGCGGCAGCGGCCTGAACTGCAGCCCGAGCCGACGCCGGCACGGTGAAGGCGAGCTCGTAGTCGTCCCCGCCTGCCAGCACCAGTTCGAGCCTGGCCTCGATGGATAGATCCGCGGAAGCTCCATCGGCACCGGCGGTTGCGGCCAGCAGGCCGACGGCGGCTGCCGTCTGGATCCGGGCGCCGACGCCCGACTGCCGCAGGACGTGGCCCAGGTCGCCGGCCAGTCCGTCGCTGATGTCGATCGCGGAGGTGGCGATCCCGCGCAAGGCCTGGCCCAGCGCAATGCGCGGCGTGGGCTGCTCCATGCGCAGGCGCGCCGCTGCAAACACTTGCGCCGGCACCGACAGCCGGCCACGGAACACCTCCAGCGCCAGCCGCGCGTCGCCCAGCGTGCCGCTCACGTAGAGGTCGTCATCGGCCCGCGCACCGGACCGCAGCAGCGCCTGTCCCGCCGGCACTTCGCCATGGACGGTGATGCAGATGGTGAGCGGGCCTTGCGTCGTGTCGCCGCCCAGCAGCTCGCATTCCTGCGCGTCCGCCAGCGCGAACAGGCCGCGCGAGAAGCCGTCCAGCCAGGCCTCGTCCACCCGCGGCAGCGCCAGCGCCAGTGAGAACGCCAGCGGCCGCGCACCGCATGCCGCCAGGTCGCTCAAATTCACCGCCAGTGCCTTGTGGCCGAGCGCACAGGGATCGACTGTCGACAGGAAGTGCCGGCCTTCCACCAGCATGTCGGTCGAGGTGGCGAGGTGCATGCCAGGTGCCAGTGCCAACAGCGCACAGTCGTCGCCGACGCCGAGCGCGATCCGCCGCGCCGGCCGTTTGAAGAAGCGCTCGATCAGCTCGAATTCACCCATGGGCCAAGCATACGATGACG
>JAYUHN010000411.1:0-9422 GCA_043766965.1 Ramlibacter sp.
CGATGGGGCGGCTGCGCCTGCATATCGACGACGCCAAGGGCGAGGCGCGCGATGAGGCCAGGGCAGCGCCGGCATCGCAACCGGGGGTGCCGCCCACCCGGGCGAGGGCAAAGCCTTTCGCGGCGGCGGGCCAGAGCACGCAAATGGTCGTCGGCGCCGACGCCTCCGACGACGCTGCGATCCTTTCCACCAGCGCTCAACTGTATGGTGCGTACCGCCTGAAGCGGGTCTACTACTCCGCCTTCAGCCCGATTCCGGATGCTTCGTCGACACTTCCATTGAAGGCGCCGCCGCTGGTGCGCGAGCACCGCCTGTACCAGGCCGACTGGCTGATGCGTTTTTACGGCTTCGAGGCGCAGGAGATCATGCCCAAGGACGGCGGCGGAATGTTGTCGCTCGAGTTCGATCCGAAACTGGCCTGGGCGATCGCGCATCCAGAGCGTTTTCCAGTGGACTTGAACAGCGCGCCGCGCGAAATGCTGCTGCGGGTTCCGGGGCTGGGCGTCAAGGCGGTGGACCGGCTGCTTCTGGCACGGCGCGGCCGCCGCGTCCGCGCAGAAGACCTGAAGCGCCTTCGGGTGCCGTCGCACAAGGTCCTGCCATTCGTCATCACGGTGGACCATCGCCCGGTGCGCGTGGTGGATGCAACCCATCCGGCCGCCCGCGTTCGCCGCGCCGCCGCCATGCAAGCAGCCTTGTTCTAGCGATGCTGGTACGGTTGGCAGGCGAGACCGACCTTGCGGGCTTTCGCAGCCATGCCCGCCAGCTGCTGGCGGCCGGAGCGCCGCCGGAAGCGGTGCAATGGGCCACGCGCGCGCAGGCAGACGACCTGTTCGACGGCGTCGAAGCCGAGGCAGCCGAAGTGCAGGGGCACCAGCCCAGGGTGGCGGTACCGGCATCTTTCGTCACGTTGTGCGAAGGCGTGGTGCTGCACCGGGATCCGCAGCGCTTCGCCCTGCTGTACCGGCTGCTGTGGCGTCTGGCGCACGAACCGGCGCTGCGGCACGACCCGTTGGACACCGACATGCTGCGAGCTCGCGACATGGCGCATGCGGTGCGTCACGACATCCACAAGATGCGCGCCTTCGTGCGATTCCGGCAGGTCGAAGACGGGGACCCGAACGGACCCGTGCACGTGGCGTGGTTCGAGCCTGAAAACCATATCGTCCAGGCGAATGCGGCGTGGTTCATGCGGCGCTTTGCCCAGATGCGATGGGCAATCCTGACGCCCGATTGCTGCGTCCGGTGGGAGCCCGGCGGCGCGCTCGAATTCAGCGCCGGCGTGGCTCGCGACCAGGCGCCGCCGGCGGACGCAGGCGAGCAGCTATGGCTCACGTACTACCGCAGCATCTTCAACCCGGCGCGACTGAAACTGGCGATGATGCAAAAGGAAATGCCGCGCAAGTACTGGCACAACCTGCCGGAAGCGAGCCTGATCGCACCGCTGGCGGCGCAGGCGAGGGAGCGCAGCAGCCGGATGATCGCGCAGCCACCGACGCAGACGATGCGCCGCGTCGAACGGCTGCCGCGCGCCGCGACGGCGCCGCCGCCGGGGACCCCGATCGCGTCGTTGCAGGACCTGCGGGATGCGACGCAGCGCTGCCGGGAGTGCCCGATCGGAGAGCATGCGACACAGGCGGTCAATGGCGAAGGACCGCATGCCCCCGCATTGATGTTCGTCGGCGAGCAGCCTGGCGATCGGGAAGACCTGCAGGGCCGCCCTTTCGCCGGACCGGCCGGTCAATTGTTCGACCGGGCGCTGGTGCGGCTGGCGGTGGCGCGAGACTCGGTCTTTGTCAGCAACGCAGTCCGGCACTTCAAGTTCGAGCTGCGCGGACGCCGCCGCATCCACAAGACGCCCGGACAGCAGGAAGCTGCGGCCTGCGCCCACTGGCTGGAACAGGAGATCGCGCTGGTGCAGCCCCGGGCGCTGGTGGCGCTCGGCGCAACGGCGGCGCGATCGCTGCTGGGGCGGCCGGTGGCGGTGACGAAGCAGCGGGGTCAGTGGCTGCGGCGTGACGACGGATTGCAGGTGCTGGTCACGCTGCATCCATCAGCATTGCTGCGAATGGAGCCGGAAGTGCAGGCGCAGGCTTTCGAAGACTTCGTGAAGGATTTGCAGCTGGCGACGCAAGGTCCCGCTGAAACGCAAGGCATGGTTCCCGGGTCGAGCCCGGGATGACAAATCAACCACCACGGATGAAAGGGAATCGCGCTCCGATGCACGGGCCCGGGTGACAGAGAATCTTCATCCCGGGCTCAGCCTGCCCCGGATCTGATCCGGGGACCGGGGATCCACTTTTCCTCAGCCGTTCTCCTGTTCGCGCGCCAGCCTCATCTCGTTCGCTCCCTGCGCGTGGCCGCTGGCCGGAACGATCTCGCCAGTGCGATCGATCACGTGGGCGAGACGCGCGGCCAGTTGCTCCGGCGCATCTACGCCGCTGCCGATGTATGAACCTTGCGTGAGCGTGACATGCGCGGCCGCGAACCCGCCGGCGCCCGCGCAGAGCACCGTGCGCGTCGGTGCATCTGCGCTCGCCAGCACCAGCATCGCAGGCACCACGGCCGCGGGGCCGAAAGCGTCCCGCATGTCGGCGGTAAACAGGTCCTGCGTCATCCGCGTCACGGCCGTCGGCGCCAGGCAGTTGACCTTGATGTCGTGTTTCTCTCCCTCCAGCGCCAGTGTCTGCATCAGCCCCACCAGCGCCATCTTGGCGGCGCCATAGTTACTCTGGCCGAAGTTGCCGAAGAGTCCGCTGGAAGACGTCGTCATGATGATCCGTCCATATTTGCGTTCCATCATGTGCGGCCATACCGCCTTCGTGCAGTGCACGGCGCCCATCAGGTGCACCTCGAGCACCAGTCGGAAATCCGCCACGTCCATCTTGGCAAAGCTCTTGTCACGCAGGATGCCGGCGTTGTTCACCAGGATGTCGATTCGGCCCCATGCCTGGATGGCCTGTTGCACCATCGCCTGCACCGCGGCGAAGTCCGTCACCGACGCCGTGCTGGCGAGCGCTTCGCCCCCGCGTCGTCGAATCTCGTCGACGACGGCCTGCGCCGCGCCGGCCGGAGCGCCCGCAGGCACCTCGCCGTTGACTGCGCCGCCCAGGTCGTTGACCAGCACACGCGCGCCTCGAGCCGCCAGGGCCAGTGCATGTTCGCGCCCCAAGCCGCCACCGGCGCCGGTCACCAGCGCAACCCGGCCCTCAAAATCCAGTCCCATCCCGGTCCCCTCGAAGTTGCGGGGGACTGTACTCCACGCAATGGTCGCGACGCCCTGCGGCGTCGCTGTGCGCTCGCCTGTGTGCGCGGGACCGCCGATAGGTCAGGGGGCACGTCGGGGCGCGCTCTGCAACAGCTCGGCGAGCTGCGGCTTCCACCACTTCGCCTGGGCCGTCGTGCCGTGGCCCGAGGTCTCATCGCTGGCCGGGATCAGGTAATAGCGGGCGTTCTTCACCCGTTTCAGGTCGCGGTTCATGATCCCGGTCTCGGGAGGATTGCGCTCGTCGTCGGCCGAATTGATCGCCAGCACGGCAGCCTCGATCCGCTCCAGGCCGGGTGACGGGTCGTAGTCGCTGGACGACTCCCACTGGAGCAATTGGTCGTTGGCGTCCCCTGTGTATGGCGCCTTCAACCGCTGGTCGAGCAGTTTGTCGGCCAGCTCCCGGGTCGGAGCGGCCTTGGTATAGGCCTGGCTGCCCCCGCTGGTGGCAATGCCGAAGAAGACCGAAGAGAATTGCGCGCTGCGTGGCTGCGTGCTGTAGTTGCCCTTGTTCCATTCCGGGTCGTTGCGGATCGAGTCGATGATCAGCCGCCGCAGCATCCAGTTGCGGCTGGACATGGCGCTGGGTTGCGAGGCCATCGGCACCAGTGCATCCATGAACCCCGGGTATTTTTCTCCCCACATCCAGGTCTGCATGCCTCCCATCGAATTTCCGACGATCACACGCAGGTGCTTGACACCCAGGTGCTCCGTCACCAGCCGGTACTGGGCCTCGACCATGTCGTCGTAGTTGTATCTGGGAAAGGCGGCGCGCAGGCCCTCGGACGGCCTGGTGGATTTGCCGGTGCCGATCGCGTCCGGAATGATGATGTAGTAGCGGCTCGCATCGAGCGGCTGGCCGGCGCCGAACAGCTCGCCGGCGAATGCCGGTGTCAGCATCGTCGCAGCCGACCCGGTGCTTCCATGCAGGATCAGCACCGGCTCGCCGCCAGGGGCGCCGACCGTGGCGTAGTTCAGCCGCAGTTCCGGCAGCACCTGCCCGGTATGGAACCGGAAGTCGCGCACGATCCAGCTGCCTTCGCGCGGCGCCGGATAGTCCGTCGCGTGTGCAGCCAGCGCAAGCAGAGAGAGGCACCCGGTCAGCACGCGGTGCAGAAAGGCCCGCGAGGGCCAGTTCCATGGATCGATCTGCATGCTGTCTCCTTGATGGTGTCGGAACGACTCTACCCCGGAAGCCTATTTAGCAGCGCCGCTTGCCGGGCGACGGGCAAAATGGCCGCATGTCCGCGACCCCGCCGACCAGTGCCGCGGCCGACCGCAACAAACAGCCGATCCTCGAATTGCTGCAGCGGCTGCTGCCGAACCGCGGAACGGCGCTCGAAATCGCTGCCGGTGAGGGCCAGCACGCGATCTGGTTCGCGACTGCGATGCCCGGCTGGGCCTGGCAGCCGACCGACTCCGACCCACACGCCCTGGCCGCCATCGCCGCGAGGAGCGCCGTAGCCTGCCTCACCAACCTTCGGGCCCCGTTGCTGCTGGATGTCACCGGGCCGCAATGGCCAAGCCTCGGAAGTTCTTTCCCCGAGCCGTTCGAGGCCATCTACTGCGCCAACATGCTGCACATCGCACCGTGGAACAGCTGTGCCGGGCTGATGCGCGGCAGCGCCCGGCATCTCGCATCGGATGGCCTGCTGATCACCTACGGCCCGTACTTCGAAGATGGCGTGCCCGCTGCGCCCAGCAATGAAGTCTTCGACTCCAGCCTGCGCCAGCGCGATCCGCGTTGGGGCATCCGGCGGTTGGCGGACGTGACGCTCGAGGCACGTCAAGCGGCCCTGCGGCTGCAGTCGCGTCACGAGATGCCTGCGAACAACCTGCTGCTGGTGTTCAGCCGCGCCCGCTGAGGGTCACGCAATACGCCGGGTCAGGTAGACAGCTTCCTTGCCCACGGTGACTTCGTGTGACGGCATGAAGATGGTGCAGTCGTCGACCGGCGCCCGCACTTCGTCCGACCCGTCGGTGTAAGTCAGTTCGCCCTTGCCGAATACTTCGAAACCCACCAATGGCCGGGCAAACCGGAATTGCGGCGTCTTGATGACGTGCGTCTGCAGCAGGCCGAAGCGGCGCTGGGGCGGCGGCTCGGGCCGGGCCGGATCCGGGTCGATGAGTCCGAAATGCGCAAAGAAATCGAGCGCGACCTGCGTTGCAAGCTCGGAAGATGAACGCAGGAAATGCTGGCCGCACTCCACCACCATCCCGCAGCCCTGCCCCTGCGCTTCGCCATGTCGACCGTGCCGAATCCCAGGCCGCTTGGCATCACAAGGTGCACTTCCGGCCGGCCAATTGCAAGCGCGACCGCAGTGTTCCGCTCGAACGCGGGATAGACCCAGAACGGCGCCACTTCCTGCGAGGTGGAATGGATGTCAAGGATGTGGTCGACCGCCGCGACTGCCGGCCGGAGTTCCCGGGCCCGCCGCAGCTCAGGGCTGTCGAGCGCCCCTTCCAATTCAGCCCTGGACCAGATCCGGTTCAGGTTGTGGACCAGTTGCCGGCTCCTCGACGGCTGAGCCGGGTCGAAAGTCTCATAGGCGCCGACGTTGGCAAAGCTCACCGTCAGGATGCCGATCTTCGGCCGCAGGCCGGAGTCCAGCAGATGGGTGGCCGCGACCATGCCGCAGAACTCGTTGCCATGGGTCAGCGCGTTGACGAGGACATGGGGACCCGGCCAGCCCGAGTCGAAACGGTGCACATAGTCGATTCCGGTGTTGCCGTTGCGGTAGGGCGACAAGTCACGTGGAAGGACCTGAAACGACGGTTCTGGAGCCGTCATCAACGGAATCCTTTCCTTCAAAGGCATAAAATTAGTTTGTAACTTAAGTTGCGCAGGTTGAAACGATTAGTTACTATTGGCGCATTCAGTTACAGAAAGCTGTCCGTGCCTCACCGGAGAACCCCATGAGCTTGTTCAAACGTATTTTCGCTGCTGGCGCCCCCGCACCCCAGCCGGCGTCGAATTCGCAGCCGGCCTCGCAGCTTTCGGTGTGGGCAGCGCCCCAGGATCACCAAAGCCCGTCGACCCAGCAAAACGCCAGCAGGCGCGAATTGCTCCGGCTGGTGCTGCGGGATAGCCTGAATCGCACGGGCATCCCCACTTCATGGATTGGTGCCGACCTGCTTGCCGCGACCTCCCGCGGCCGTGAGCCAGGCATCCACATGCGCCTGCTGCTCAAGCACTGGGATCCGCGCGTAATGCTGCACGGCATCGCGTTCGAGAACGTTTTCCGCAAGCGAGTGCTCACCCTGGATCCGCTGTCGGATCGCTGGCTGCTCGGTATCTCGTGGCAGTTCTCGCTGGCCGACGAAAGCAAGTGCCCGACGATGCCGCATCCAGGCGTCTGGACCTCGAGTGTTCCAGCCGCCGCTTCGCTGGCTGCTGCCGAGCTGGCAACCGACGCCGCCGCCGGAATGGCCATGAATGCATCCGACCCGGCCGACCTGCTGGGCGGTTCCATCGTGATTTCGGGGCCGGCCCGTGCCCCCGATTCGTCCGCGGCAAGGTCGGCTGCCGCGGCCGTTGCTGCGCGGGCCGAGGCCAAAGCTGACCTCGACCGCCTGTTCGCAATCCGCGACCAGGACGTGCAACGTCATTCGCACGCGTCCCGAACCACCGACACGCCGACATTCGCGGCGACCGAGCCCGCCACCCTCCATGACCTGCCGATCGCACTGCCGTATCCGGTCACCGTCGACACCGACGTCCAGAAGAGTTTCGCCAAAACCGACGTCTTCCGCCGCCCCTTCAAGCCCGTCTGACGCAGGAAATACACAGCCGCCGAGGGCGGCCGCGCAATGAATCCCGGATCCCGCGTCGGAGCCCAGGATGCGGCGCAGCCCCGGACAACGCCAGTCCCCCATGACACCTCCCGGCGGCACAATCACGGCTCAAGGAGATTCGTTCATGAGCACTGCAAATGCCCCCGTTTACCGGGCCCTCGGCGAGAGCGGCCTGCGGGTACCGCAACTTTGGCTGGGCACGATGATGTTCGGCGACCAGACCAGCGAAGCCGACTCGCGCAGCATCGTCGAGGCCACCCGCGACGCGGGACTGAATGCGATCGATACCGCCGACGTGTATGCGGGCGGCGAGTCGGAACGCATCGTCGGCCGCGCGATCGCATCCGACCGCCAGCGCTGGGTGCTGGCGACCAAGGTCGCGAACATCGTCGGCAATGAGCCGAACGACCGCGGCTTGTCGCGGCGCTGGCTGCTGCACGCGGTCGACCACAGCCTGCAGCGCCTCAACACGGACTGGATCGACCTGTACTACATGCATCGGGACGACGAGACGGTACCGATCGAGGAAACGCTGTCGACCATGGCAAGGCTGATCGAGGTCGGCAAGATCCGATATTACGGCGTCTCCAACTTCCGCGGCTGGCGGGTGGCGCGCATGGTGGAAACGGCGCGGCGCATGGGCATTCCGCAGCCGATCGTGTGCCAGCCGCCATACAGCGCCGTGACGCGCCTGATCGAAACCGAATTGCTGCCGTGCTGCGCGCACTACGGCGTGGGCGTCGTGGCGTACAGCCCGCTGGCGCGCGGCGTCCTGACAGGCAAGTACAAGCCGGGTGCGGACCCGGAAGCGGGCAGCCGCGCCGCGCGAGGCGACAAACGCATCCACCAGACCGAATTCCGCACCGAATCGGTCGCGCTGTCGCAGGAATTCAAGGCGCATGCCGAGCGCCGCGGCTTGAGCCCGACGCAGTTCGCCATCGCCTGGGTGCTCAACAACCAGCGCATCCACGGCGTGATCGGCGGACCGCGCACGCTGGACCAATGGCAGGACTATCTCGCGGCGCCGTCGCTGCAGCTGAGTGCCGAGGACGAAGCCTTCGTCGACCAGCTCGTGCCGCCCGGCTATGCCTCGACGCACGGCTACAACGATCCCATGTACCCGCTGACTGGACGCGCCGTCATCGCTTGAGCGCTAAGATGAATGCCGCCTGGCAGCGCCTTTTGCGCTGCCAGGCACGCGCATGCAATCACTGCCCGACATCACGCCGTATCTTGGCAAGCTCATCAACTTCCGGCGCGACCTGCACGCCCACCCCGAACTGAAATTCGAGGAGAAGCGGACCTCGGACCAGGTCGCCGCCTATCTGTCCGCACTGGGCATCCCGCTGCACCGCGGCCTCGGCGGCACCGGCGTAGTCGCCTCCTTGCGCGGCCGCGGCCCCAACAGCGGCAATCCGGCCCGCGCCATCGGCCTTCGCGCCGACATGGACGCGCTGCCGGTGCAGGAGATGAACTGCTTCGACTACGCCAGTACCAATCCCGGCCGCATGCATGCCTGCGGTCATGACGGCCACACGACGATGCTGCTCGGAGCCGCCACGCTGCTGGCCAAGCAGCCTGATTTCGACGGCACCGTGCACTTCATCTTCCAGCCCGGCGAGGAAGGCGGCGGCGGCGCGCGGCTGATGATGGAAGACGGCCTGTTCGATAAATTCCCGATGCAGGCGGTGTTCGCGCTGCACAACTGGCCGGCCTTGCCGGCGGGGCAGATGGGCGTTCGGGTCGGCCCGATCATGGCGTCGGCCAACCGCTTCGAGATCCGCATCCACGGCAAGGGCGGCCACGCGGCGCAGCCGCACACCACCGTCGATCCGATCCCGATCGCCTGCGCGATCGTCGGCCAGTTGCAGACCCTGGTGTCGCGCACCGTCGATCCACTGGACAGCGCCGTGCTTACCGTGGGCAAGATCGACTCCGGCACGGTGGAAAACATCATCCCGAACGAAGCCTTCATCTACGGCACCTGCCGCACGCTCGGCACGGCGACGTTGAAGCACCTCGTCGAAGGACTCCAGCGCATCAGCACTCACGTGGCGCAAGCGCACCGCGCCACGGCGGAAGTGATCATCAAGCCCGGCTATCCCACCACCGTCAACCATGCGCGCGAGGCCCGCTTCATGGCGCAGGTGATGGCGGACACCGTCGGTCAGCACAACGCGCATGCCGACGTCCCGCCGGCGATGACCGCGGAAGACTTCGGTTTCATGCTGGAGAAGGTGCCGGGCAGTTATGGCTTCATCGGAAATGGCCGGGACGGCAAGCCCGGCGTCAACCTGCACAACGCGGCCTACGATTTCAACGACGACATCCTGGGCATTGGCGCCAGCTTCTTCGACCGCGT
>JAYUHN010000412.1:0-3540 GCA_043766965.1 Ramlibacter sp.
CAGGTCATGCAAGGTGGCACCGCCGGTGAAGTGGTCGAGAGCCGCGCGCCAAAGTACCAGCCTGGCGACAAGGTGGTCGGCATGGGCGGCTGGCAGGAATACAGCGTCGTCGACGTCGGCCAGCCCGGCGCGCTGCGCAAGGTCGACACTGCCCAGGTGCCGCTGTCCCACTATCTCGGTGCTGTCGGCATGCCGGGCGTCACTGCCTGGTATGGGCTGGTCAAAATCATCGAACCGAAAGCCGGCCAAACCCTGGTCGTGAGCGCGGCGAGCGGGGCCGTCGGCAGTGCGTTCGGCGCCCTGGCCAAGGCACGTGGCTGCCGTGCCGTCGGGATCGCTGGCGGACCTGAAAAGTGCCGCTACGTCAAAGACGATCTCGGCTTCGACGCCTGCCTCGACTACAAGCAGCACGAGGATGCTGCGTCGCTGTCCAAGGCCCTGAAAGACGCCGCGCCCGACGGCGTCGACGGCTACTTCGAGAACGTGGGCGGCATGGTGATGAACGCGGTCATGCTGCGAATGAACGCCGGCAGCCGGCTTGCGCTGTGCGGAATGATCGCGGGCTACGACGGCCAGCCGATCCCGATGGCTTATCCGCAGCTGATCCTGACCAACCGGATGAAGATCCAGGGGTTCATCGTCAGCGAGCACATGGAAGTGTGGCCCGAGGCGCTGAAGGAGCTTGCCACCCTGGTCGCGACCGGGAAGCTGAAGCCGCGCGAATCGGTCGCGCAGGGGATCGAAGCGGCGCCCGAGGCCTTTCTCGGCCTGCTGAAGGGCCGCAACTTCGGCAAGCAGCTGGTCAAGCTGGCCTGACGGAGCGGGCGTGGATCGGGTCACCCGTACCGGCGAGGAGTTCCGGGAAGACCTGCGCCGGCCCGGCTCACGCAACGCACAGGCGCGCCAGCTCCTGACGCCGGCGGAGCTGCTGCCGCTGACGCAGCTGTCCATGGCGAAATCGCTGCTCGCGATCGGCCTGACGGTCGGCATGATCGCGGCCGCCCTGTGGCTCGCAATCGCCACGTGGCCCAGCGCATGGATGGTGCCGGGCATGCTGATGGTCGGGGTTTGCCAGCACGGCCTCTTCATCCTGGCGCACGAGGCGGCGCACTACCGGCTGTTCGGCAACCGGCGCGTCAACGACATCGCCGGCCGGCTGGTCGGCATGATCGGCGGCGTCTCGATGTGCACCTACCGGGTCACGCACCGGTTGCACCACAACAACCTGTACAGTGCCGACGATCCCGATACGGCCATCCACGGCGGCTATCCGCGCGGCAAATCCTATCTGTGGCGTAAGCTGCTGCGTGACGTCATGGGCCTGAACGCGTGGAAGACCTACGCCTATTTCTTCGGCGCCCCCGCCATCAACGACGACACGAAGCGCGTCATCCGTCCGCTCGACGACACGTCGCCCCAGCTGCGTGCCGCCGCCCGCGCCGACCGCCGGCTGGTGATCGCATTCCACCTGCTGGCGCCACTGTCCGCACTGCTGGTGGGCGGCCTGCGCGGCCTGCTGATGTACCTGGTCCTGTGGCTGCTGCCTCTGGTCACGGTGCTGCAACCGATCCTGCGGCTGCGCGCGATCTTCGAACATGGCGGCGTCGAGGACCTGAGTTCCCCGTTGACCGCCGCGCGCAGCAACCGCACGACCGGGTCCGCCGCGGCCTGGGCTGCCCGCATATTCCTGTTCCCGCACCACGTCAACTATCACCTGGAGCACCACCTGTATCCGGCAGTGCCGCACTACCACCTGCCGCGCCTGCACCGCCTGCTGCGGGAAAAAGGCGCGCTGGAAGGCGCTGAAGTGCGCGAGATCGGCGCGACCTGGCGCACCGTGTTCGCGGCGCGAAGGCGCGATGTCCGAATCCACGAAAGCCAGGAGTTACCGAATGCCAACTGAACTGATCCTCCACCACTACGCCACCTCGCCATTCTCCGAAAAGATCCGGCTGATCCTGGGGCACAAAAAGCTTGCGTGGAAGTCCGTGCACATTCCGTCGATCATGCCCAAGCCCGACGTGACGGCGCTGACCGGCGGCTACCGCAAAACACCTTTCCTGCAGGTCGGCGCCGACATCTATTGCGACAGCGCGCTGATCTGCGACGTGCTGGAGCACGTCCAGCCCGAGCCGCCGCTCTATCCCGCCCACCTCAAGGGGGTGTGCCGGATCTTTGCGCAGTGGGCCGACAGCACCCTGTTCTGGGCGGCCATGGCGTACAACCTGCAGCCGAAAGGCGCGGCGCAGATGTTCGCCAATGCGCCGCCGGAAGCAGCGAAGGCCTTCGGCGAAGACCGCAAGGCGATGGCCGTCAACATGACGCGGCTGAGGCCCGCCGACGCCACGTCCGCCTACCGCTCCTACCTGCGGCGCATCGCCCACATGGCCGATGAGCACGACTTCCTGTTCGGTGTCGCGCCATGCGTCGCCGACTTCGCCGCCTACCATCCGCTCTGGTTCACGCGAACCCGCGTGCCGGTCCTGGCCGACATCATCGGCATCACCCCGTCGGTGACCGAGTGGATGGACCGCATGCACGCACTGGGGCAGGGGCTGCCGGAGAAATTCAGCGCTGCCGATGCGGTGACGGTGGCGAGCAAGGCAGAGCCGATGCCCGCGGGCGGCAACCTGCTGGTCGACAGCGCCTTCCAGGACGACCACGGAATCGCCCTGGGCAGCCGCGTCACCGTCACCCCGGAAAGCTTCGGGCCGGAGGCTACGGAAGGCGAACTCGTCGCCGCCAGCCGCACCCACTACAGCCTGCGTCGGACCGACCTTCGGCCCGGGACGATCCACGTCCACTTTCCGCGCATTGGCTACGTATTGAAGAAAGCAGACACCGCATGATCACCGACTTCAGAGGCAAGACAGCCGTCCTCACCGGAGCCGGCTCCGGCTTCGGGCTCGAATGCGCGCGCATCGGCGCACGGATGGGCATGAACCTGGTCCTGGTCGACGTGCAGCAGGATGCGCTTGACCGGGCCGAGGCGGAAACGAAGGCGGCCGGCGCGCAGGTGCTGGCCCGAAAGGTGGATGTGTCCGACGCGCAGCAGATGGAGGCGCTGGCCGCCGCTGTGCAGCAGCGCTTCGGCGCGCCGCACCTCGTGTTCAACAACGCCGGGGTCGGCTCGGGTGGACTGGTCTGGGAGAACTCGGTCAAGGATTGGGAATGGGTGCTGGGCGTCAACCTGTGGGGTGTCATCCACGGCGTGCGCTTGTTCACGCCGATGATGCTGGACGCGGCGAAGAAAGACGCGTCGTGGCAGGGCCACATCGTCAATACCGCCAGCATGGCGGGCCTGCTGACGCCGCCCAACATGGGCATCTACAACGTCAGCAAGCATGCAGTGGTGAGCCTCACCGAAACCTTGTACCAGGACCTGCGGCTGGTCTCGGACCAGATCGGGGCCAGCGTACTTTGCCCGTATTTCGTCCCGACCGGCATCAGCCGGAGCCACCGCAACCGGCCTGGCGAAATGGTGGACGAAAAGCCCACGAAGAGCCAGTTGATCGGGCAGGCCATGAGCGACAAGGCGGT
>JAYUHN010000413.1:0-3538 GCA_043766965.1 Ramlibacter sp.
GTCGTCGCGGTAATACGAATTGCCGCCGTCAATGACGATGTCGCCCGCCGCGAGCAATGGTGCCAGCTCGCCTAGTGTCTGGTCCACCGCCGCGGCTGGAACCATCAGCCAGATGGCACAGGGTCTGCGCAGCCGCGCCATCATGTCCGGCAAGGACGACGCACCGGTAACACCGTCTTGACTCAGGCCGGCGACTTTTGATTCGAGCACGTCGTAGACGACGCAGTCATGGCCCTTTCCCGACAGGCGCCGAACCATGCTGGCACCCATCCGGCCCAATCCGATCAACCCCAGTTGCACAGGGTGGCTCCGGTGGCGGACACAGCCGCTCGAGAGATGTCAATGATTCTCCCGCAGGGAGATAAGAAAATGATTGGCGCCATTTCGCGTTCTCTTTTGGAAAGAGTACGCCGATACGGGACCGGAGTCTGTAGGCTGGCGCACCGAGAGATGCGTCGCAGCTCTGCCGTGGATATCGCTGCGTCCGCCATCGCACGGACGGCGACGCGGCATTGGCTTTGCTTTGCTTTGCTTTGCTTTGCTTTTCAATGATCTAGGTGGGGAAATATGAAAGCAGAGAGATTGAAAATCGACGCCGAGCTGAAGAAACTGCAGCGCGATTCGTTCGAGTATTTCCTGCAGGAAACGAACCCAGCCAACGGCCTCGTCGTCGACAAGACGGCGCCGAACTGGCCGGCGAGCATCGCTGCGACCGGCCTTGCGTTGGCCTGCTACCCGGTCAGCGTCGAACGCGGCTTCATGTCGCGAACAGCTGCGGTAAAGCGAACCCTTGCAACGCTGCGTTTTTTCAGGAACAGCCCGCACGGGCCGGAGCCCGACGCGACCGGCTACAAAGGTTTTTACTATCATTTTCTGGACATGCAGACCGGCCGTCGCGCCTGGCAATGCGAACTGTCGACGGTGGATAGCGCTTTTTTGCTGGCCGGCGCATTGACGGCGGGAGCGTACTTCGACGCGGGCACCGCCGACGAAAGCGAAATCCGCGCTTTGGCCGACTTCCTTTATCAGCGCGCCGACTGGCAGTGGGCGCAGAACGAGGGCGAGACCGTGACGCACGGCTGGAAGCCGGAGACAGGTTTCCTCCGATACAGATGGGAAGGCTACGACGAGGCATTGCTGCTGTATGTGCTGGGTTTGGGGTCACCTACCCATCCGCTTGCGCAGAGCAGCTATGCGGCGTGGGCCTCCACGTACCGATGGGAAAGCGCCTACGGTCACGAGTACTTGTACGCCGGATCCTTGTTCATCCACCAGTTGTCCCACATCTGGATCGACTTTCGCGGGATCCAGGACGCCTTCATGCGTGTCAAGGGGATCGACTATTTCGAGAACAGCCGGCGGGCAACCCATGTGCAACGACAGTACGCAATCGAGAATCCGCGCAAGTTCAGTGGCTACGGAGACCTTTGCTGGGGCATCACCGCAAGCGAAGGCCCAGGGCCCGACACCCGGAAGATCGACGGAATCGAACGTCAGTTTTTCGACTACCTTGCGCGCGGTGTGCCGTACGGTCCGGACGACGGCACACTCGCGCCGTGGGCCCTGGCGGCCTCCCTTCCCTTCGCACCCGACATCGTGCTGCCGGCGCTGGAGTTCTGCATGCACCAGGCCAAATTGACCGAGTTCAACTCCTATGGCTTCAAGGCGTCGTTCAATCCTTCCCATCCCGGCGAGACCGGAAATCCCTATGGATGGTGGGTGTCGCCGTTCCACTTCGGCATCAACCAGGGTCCGATCGTCCTGATGATCGAAAACCACCAGTCGGGCTGGTTGTGGCAATTGATGAGAACTTGTCCCGCCATCGTGACCGGCTTGCGGCGAGCGGGTTTTTCGGGTGGCTGGCTATGACCATTTGCTTCCTCTTTGCGCTATCGCAAGGAACATTCGCAGGCGCAGCGCTAATGTGTCGGGTGACCTGCCGATTTCAATGACTTCCAGACCGGAGAGCCATCATGACGACGACCAGCGTTCTGAAAAGCAGCTCCGCTGACTTACCTCAAGCATTGGTGACCGCCCAGGCGGCAATGCTGTTTCCCGAAGTCCAGGAGATGCTGCGCAGACTCTCCGAATACCAGCTCGGGATTTTCATGCCGCACATGCATGAAGCGCAGACCGGCGATTTCCAGGCGCTTCCCGATGACCTCATCCAGGTTGAATCCGGGCTGGAAGTCTCGTTCCGGTCGTCGCACGAAATCCGGACCCAGGGCGATCGCTTTCTCCCGGTCGGTTGGGTGTGGCGGGCCGGAGCATCGATACCGGTCGCGGCGTGCGAAATGGATGAGCAAGACAAGCCCGCCGGCGCTGGTCGCTACGTCAAACACAAGATGGTCGGAGCGAACTAGCCGCGCCGCCGGCTTGACAGGAGCAAGACATGGAATGGATTTCGCGAAACTGGGTGTGGGTGCTGTTCTTCGTCGCCTTCATGGCGATGCACATGTTCGGCCATGGCGGACACCGAGGACACGGAGGACATCGGGCAGGCGAAGGCAGGCAAAGGACGACAGGGCAGGGTCATCGCCATTGACGGCGTCAATTGGAAACCAGGAGAAATCAAATGATGAACATCAAGGTCGTGACCTGGTCATTGGCGCTATGGACCTCGTTTTCGTTCGTATTTTGTGTCGCTTTCGCGATGTTGACGCCGGCAAGCCTCGCCATGCACGCGCTGCTTCTGCAAGTGCTGCCCGGGTTCGAGTGGTACAGCTGGCGCGGCTTTCTGGTGGGGTTGATCGAAAGCTTTCTCTATGGCGCGTACGCGGGCCTGGTCTACGTGCCCATCTATAACTTCATGCATCGGCGTTGGGCAATGCCTCGACCGGGCGCCGGCGTTCGAAGCCAGCAGCGCACACTGTCGCCTGCGATGACCCAGGAGGTCCTATGAAAACCAGCGTGATGGAAGTGCGCGACATGCTGTCGGTACTGAGCGCGCTGGGAGTGGAACAGCGCATTGGCGAGGTGCCGGGCGTCGAAAGTGTGACGGTGAATTACGCCGCGGGAACCGCCACTGTGCGCTACGACGAAACCCGACTCGATGTCGCCGATATCAAGTCGGACGTACGCCAAAGCGGCTTTGAAGAAGCGGCCGCTCCGGCCGCAGCTGCGGGTGCCGATTCCGCAGGCGTCGCACAACCAGGCAAAGGCGTGACCGAGGGCGCCCTTCCCTCAAGATCGAAGCCTTCTCCAGGCGCTGATGCTTTCGCCCGGGCGACCCTCGATCCCGCGGGCAACGGAAAAAAGGTCGAAGCACCTTGAACACGTTCCGCATGGAGGTGTGGCGATGAAGACGAGTGTGATTGATGTTCGCGACATGCTGTCGGTATTAAGTGTGGTCGGGGTGGAAAAGCGCATCCGGGAGGTTCCGGGCGTCGAGAGCGTGACGGTGAACTTCGCGGCTCACACCGCCACCGTGCGTTACGACGAGACCCGGCTCGAGGTATCGGACATCAAGTCGGATGTCCGCCAAAAGGGATACGAGGCTGCGGATGCGTCCCCGTCCACCGCTGCAGCGCCCGCGGCT
>JAYUHN010000414.1:0-3538 GCA_043766965.1 Ramlibacter sp.
TCGAGGTCGTGCTCGATCACGATCACACTGTGGCCGCCGTCGACCAGCCGGTGCAGCACGCGGATCAGCTTCTCGACGTCGGCCATGTGCAGGCCCACCGTCGGCTCGTCCAGCACGTACAGCGTGTGCGGCGCCTTCTGCCCGCGGCGCGTGATGTCGTCGCGCACCTTCGACAATTCCGTGACGAGCTTGATCCGCTGTGCCTCTCCGCCCGACAGCGTCGGTGACGGCTGGCCCAGCGTGAGGTAGCCCAGCCCCACGTCCTCCAGCAAGCGCAACGGATGCGCGATGTTCGGCATCGATGCGAAGAACTCCACCGCCTCGTCGACTTCCATCTGCAGCACGTCGCCGATGCTCTTGCCCCGCCATGTCACCGCCAGTGTTTCGGGATTGAAGCGCGCGCCATGGCAGGACTCGCACGGCACTTTCACATCCGGCAGGAAGCTCATGCCGATGGTGCGCAGGCCCTGTCCTTCGCAGGTCGGGCAACGGCCTTCGCCGGTGTTGAACGAGAACCGGCCGGGCCCGTAGCCGCGCGCCCGCGCTTCCAGCGTGTCGGCGAACAACTTGCGCACGGTGTCCCAGAAGCCGATGTAGGTCGCCGGGCAGGAGCGCGGCGTCTTGCCGATCGGCGTCTGGTCCACCTCCAGCACGCGGTCGATCGCCTGGTAGCCGGCCAGTCCCTTGCAGCCGACCCAGGCCGGATGCTTGCCTCTTGCATCGGCGTCGCGGCCAGCCTTGGTGTAGCGCTGCTGGACCACCGCCTGCACGTTCTGCAGCAGCACGTCCCGCGCCAGCGTCGACTTGCCGGAACCCGAAACCCCGGTGACCGCGATCAGACGACGCAAGGGCACGTCCACGTCGATGTCCTGCAGGTTGTGCAGGTCGGCGCCGCGCAACTCCAGCTTTTCCGCCTTGCGATCGACCAGGCGTCGCGGCTGCACCGGATGCTTCATTGCATGCAGCAGGTAGCGCCCGGTGACCGAGTCGGCGGCGTCGCTGATATCGCTCACCTGCCCCTGGGCCACGACCCGGCCGCCGCGCTTGCCGGCGCTGGGACCGATGTCGATGATATGGTCGGCGCGTCGGATCGTGTCCTCGTCGTGCTCCACCACCACCAGCGTGTTGCCCTTCTCGCCCAGCTTGTGCAGCGCATTCAGCAGGACCTGGTTGTCGCGCGCGTGCAGGCCGATGGTCGGCTCGTCCAGCACGTAGCAGACGCCCTGCAGGTTGGAGCCGAGTTGCGCCGCGAGCCGGATGCGTTGTGCCTCCCCGCCCGAAAGCGTGGGGGCGCCGCGGTCGAGCGTCAGATAGCCGAGGCCCACCTCTTCCAGAAATTCGAGCCGGCCCCTGATTTCCGGAATCAGGTCGCGCGCGATCCCCTGCTCACGCACGCTCAGCACGTCCTGCACCTGCAGGCTCTCGACCCAGCGCCGGACGTCGACCACCGACAGGGCGGCGATCTCGGCGATGCCGGTTTCGTCGAACTGAACGTTGCGCGCCTGCAGGTTGAGACGGCTGCCGTGGCAGGTGGCACATGCCTCGTCGGCGACGTCCTCCACTTCGGGCTCGCCGAAGGTCTGCTCGCGGCCCTTGGTCGCGTCGTCGTCACGGATGGTGTCGTCGAACACCTTGCGCTGCTCGCGCGTCAGGGCCACGCCGGTCCCGACGCAGTCCGGGCACCAGCCGTGCTTGCTGTTATAGGAGAACAGGCGCGGGTCGAGTTCGGGGTAGCTGGTGCTGCAGACCGGACAGGCGCGTCGCACCGAGAACACCTCGGTCTTGCCGATGTGGTGGTGCTGGTCGAGGCCGGCGAGAAAAGCGCCCTTCAGGCCGTCCAGCGGCGCCAGCACGTGCAGCACGCCTTTGCCGTGTTCCAGCGCTTCCGCCAGCTTCTCGCGCAACAGGCCCTCGTTGGCTGGCGTGACATCGAGATCGCACACCGGCAATTCGATGGTGTGTTCCTTGAACCGGTCGATGCGCGGAAAGCCGGCGGTGGGCAGGAAGTTGCCGTCGACCCGCAGGTGGGTGTAGCCGCGCGGACGGGCCCAGTCGGCCAGTTCGGTGTAGACGCCCTTGCGGTTGATCACCAGTGGCGCGAGCAGTCCGATGTGCTGCCCCTTGTAGCGCTTCATCAGCTGGGCGGCGATGCTGTCGGCGGACTGCGGCTTCACTTCGGCGCCGTCGTGCACGCAGTGCTGCACGCCGAGCTTGACGTACAGCAATCGCAGGAAGTGCCAGACTTCCGTCGTCGTGCCGACGGTGGACTTGCGCCCCCCGCGCGAGAGCCGCTGCTCGATGGCGACCGTGGGCGGAATGCCATACACCGCGTCGACCTCTGGCCGGCCGGCCGGCTGCACGATGCTGCGGGCGTACGCGTTCAGCGATTCGAGGTAGCGTCGCTGCCCTTCATTGAACAGGATGTCGAAGGCGAGCGTGGACTTTCCCGACCCGGAGACACCGGTAACGACGCTGAACTTGTTGTGCGGAATGTCGACCGAGAGCGACTTGAGGTTGTGCTCGCGGGCATTGACGATCTGGATCGCGGCAACCCGTTCGGGCCGGGCCTGCCGAAACGGTGCGTCCGGCTCGGAAACGCCAACCGCCGCGACCATCCCCAGCGTGGAATCGTAGTCACGCAGAGCCTTACCGGTGTGCGAGGTCGCATGTAGCTTCACGTCTTCCGGCGTCCCTTCCGCGACCACGAAGCCGCCCGCGTCGCCGCCTTCGGGGCCCAGGTCGATCAGCCAGTCCGACGATCGGATCACGTCCAGGTTGTGCTCGATGATGATCATCGAGTTGCCCGCCTCCAGCAGCTTGCGCAGCGCGCGCATCAACTTGGCGATGTCGTCGAAGTGCAATCCGGTGGTGGGCTCGTCGAACAGGAACAGCGTGCCCCGCGTCGCCAGCGGCTGCCGGCTGCCGCTGGCGCTTTTTGCCGCGCCGGCAAGAAAGCCCGCCAGCTTGAGACGCTGCGATTCGCCGCCGGAGAGCGTCGGCACCGGTTGCCCGAGCTTCACGTATTCGAGACCCACGTCGACGATGGGCTGCAGCGCGCGGATCACATCGCGATCGTTCGCGAACAGCGAGGCCGCTTCGCTCACCGTCAGGTCGAGCACCTCGGCCACGTTCATCGTGCGCTGCCTCAGCGCCCCGATCGGCTGGCGCTCGATCGTCACTTCCAGGATCTCGGGCCGGTAGCGCTTGCCGTCGCAGTCCGGGCAGCGCAGGTAGACGTCGGACAGGAATTGCATCTCGACATGCTCGAAGCCGGAGCCGCCGCAGGTGGGACAGCGTCCATCTCCGCTGTTGAAGCTGAACTTCGATCCGGTATAGCCGCGCTGGCGCGCCAGCGGCGACCCGGCGAAGATTTCGCGCAGCGAATCCCAAGCGCCAACGTAGCTGACGGGATTGGAACGCGCGGTCTTGCCGATGGGCGACTGGTCGACGAACACCACGTCGCTCAGGTGATCGGCGCCAAGCATGCGGTCATGCCGGCCCGGCGTCTCTGTCGCCTTGCCGAAATGCCGCGCCAGCG
>JAYUHN010000415.1:0-3533 GCA_043766965.1 Ramlibacter sp.
TCCGACAGCTGGCTCGGCGCCCATCGCATGCTGGCGGTGCTGGGCTTCACCACAGCGGCCAGCAGCCTCGTCACCGCGTTCCTCAGCGACGCCATGCCCACGCCGCTGGTGTTCGCCATCCTGTTCGTCTTCGGCGCGTCGGCGACCGGCTGGAACGGTGTCTATCTTGCTGAAGTGGCGCGGCGCGCGCCGCCCGGAATGGCCGGCGTCGCCACCGGCGGCACGCTCGCCATCACATTCCTCGGTGTGGTGCTGGGGCCGCCCCTGTTCGGGGCAGTGTCCGCCGCGTTCGGAAGCTACAGCGTCGGCTATGCCGCGCTTGCCATCCCGGTCGCGGTGTGCGGGCTGGTGCTGCTGCGTTCTTCCGGTCAGGAGGTCCCGGTCCCGCGTGGCCGGTAGAACAGCGGCATCAGGCGCTGGACCACCGGGCCGCCGACGTCCCACGACATGCATTTGTCGAGGTAATAGGGAGCCGGGGCATCCGGATCGCGCCGTTCGCCGCCGGCCTTCGCCTGCTGCGCGAGATACACCGGGATGGTCTGGAACGCCGCCGTCGCCACGTTGAACAACAGCTCGCGCAGGTGGGTGCAGCCAGCGATGCCTCCGATTGCGCCCTCGATGGCCTTGCGCCAGCCGGCGCCGAGCGTGACGCCGATCAGCTTCGCCATCGGATCCACTGCTGCCTGGCATTCGGAAAAAGGCGCGCTGTCCATCGCCGTCTGGATCGCGACGATCTTGAGCGAGTCGTCGACCGTGACGCGAATCCGCATATGGTGGATCGCGTCGCCAGGCGCGAGCTCGCCGCGTTCGTGCATGTGGATCGGGTAGCTCTTTGAATCGCGCAGTTCGGCGTCGATATCCCACAAGCCGTCGTCGCGCAGGAAGCCTTCGAACGAAATCCTGCGGGTGTGCAGCGGCTTGCGCGCGGAAGGGTCGGGAAGGCTCATCCGCCCATTTTAAGGACGGCCCAGGATCCGCCGGGCCTGCAGCTCGTGGGGACGGTCGATCATCTTGCCGTCGAGCGACGCGACCCCGGCCGAGGGCGCGTCCCGCAGCGCCTGCAGCACGGCTTCGGCCCACGCCAGCTCCTGCGGCCCTGGCTTGAATGCCGCATTGATGGCGTCGCATTGCGCCGGGTGGATCGCCGCCTTCGCCATGAAGCCGTCGATGCGCCCCTGCGTCGTTTCCTGCGTCAGTCCATCGGTGTCGCGAAAGTCGGTGTACACGGTGTCCACCGCCACCACGTTCGCCGCGGTCGCCGCCAGCAGGCACAGATCGCGCGCCAGCCGAAACGGGCTGCGGTACTGGCCCTCGGCTCCGCGGTTGGCCGACGCCCCGATCGCGCTCGACAGGTCTTCGGCGCCCCACAGCAGACCCCACAGGCGCGGCCCGCAGCTCTCGTAGCCTTTCAGGTTCAGCACGGCCTGCGGCGTCTCGGTCACGATCGGGAGAATCCAGGTGCTGCCGGCGTCGGTTCCGGCGGCGGTCTCGAAGGCGTCGAGGTAGTGCCCGAGATGGATCACATCCTGCGGCCCGCCGCACTTGGGCAGCATGATGCCGTCAGGATGCCCCGGCATGACGGCCTGCAGGTCGCGCAGCAGGATGCCGGAGGCCAGCGCATTGATCCGCACGAACAGTTTCTTGCCGCCGCGCGGCTGCTGCAGCATCTGCAGCACGCTGGCGCGCGCCGCTTCCTTGTTCGCCATGATGATGGAGTCTTCCAGGTCGAGGATGAGCGCATCGGCGGAACACGCCAGCGCCTTGTCGAACTTGCGGGCGCTGTCGCCCGGCACGAACAGCAGCGAGCGGATCATGCCGGCGCAGTCGGTTGGACCAGCATCAGGGCCGCGCGCTCGCAAACGCAGACCACTTCGCCGCGCTGGTTGTAGCCGCGGTGCTCGAAGTCGACGATGCCCGAGTCGGTGCGCGACTTCGACAGCCGCTTGCTCTTGACCGTGGTCTCGACGCGGATGGTGTCCCCGGCGAACACCGGTTTCGGAAAGCGCACTTCCTTGAAACCCAGGTTGCCCACCGTCGTTCCCAGCGTCGTTTCGGTGACGGAGATCCCGACCACCAGCGCCATGGTGAACATGCTGTTGACCAGGGGCTTGCCGAATTCGGTCCTGGCCGCGAATTCGGCGTCCAGATGCAGCGGCTGGGTGTTCATGCTGAGGGTTGTCATGAGCAGGTTGTCGGTCTCGGTCACCGTGCGCGTCACGGCGTGGCGGAACACCTGCCCGGGTTCGAACTGCTCGTAGAAAAGGCCTGCCATTGTCGTGCTCCAGAAGCGGGTGCCCGGCCATTATCGGGCGGCCGGCGTCGCCGCCGCCTTCACACCAGGCGACGTAGCGGCATCTTCTTCCACACGCCGTGGAAATACGCTGCCTGCAGCAGGAAGCCGGTCAGGTAGGTGACCGGATGCGCCATCCAGATGCCCGGTAATCCGAACACGCGGTTGAAGGTCCACCCCAGCGGGAACAGCACCAGCGCCAGCAGGCTGAGCGAGATGGCGGTGGGCACCAGCACCGTGCCGCTGGCACGCATGATTCCCGAGTAGACGCTGGCGAAGCCGAGGAAGATGGCGCCCCACACCGCGATGTGAAGCAGTCCGGCCGCGAGCCGCACCACTTGCGGGTCGGTGATGAACAGGCCGACGATCTGCGAGGCCAGCAGGGATGCCAGCAGCGCCAGCGAGCCGGTGATGACGAGGTTCATCGCGATGCCGACCCGCATCACCGCATCCACCCGCTCCAGCCGGCCGCCGCCGATCGCCTGCGCCGCCAGGATCGACGCGGCGATCGCGATCGACATCGCGGGGAACGTCACGTAGGCCATCACCTGGCTGACAGCGCCCCAGGCCGCCGTCGCGCGTGAGCCATGGCTGTTGACGATACGCACCAGCGCCAGGTCGGCCAGCGAGCCGGTGATGAAGAACAGGCCGGTCGGGATCCCCAGGCGCATCACCGGCCGCAGCAAGGCCGGCCGGATCCGCCAGTGCCTGGAAAATGCGCGGTCCGGCGCCAGTGGATGGTGGCGCCGCAGCAGATGGGCCACCATCCAGCCCAGCGAGAGCAAGGTCGCCACCACCGTTGCCCAGGCCCCGCTGGTCACGCCGAGCGGCGGCAGGCCGGTCCAGCCGCGGATCAGCGCCGGTGTCAGCACCAGGATCACCGCCGACGAAACCAGCAGCGACCGCAGCGGTGTCACCGTGTCGCTCACCCCGCGCAGGACGGAAGCGGTGAGGATCGACGCGAACAGCAGCGGCAAAAAAGCCATCATCACGCGGGCATAGGCGATCGCGTCGGGCAACACATCGGCCGGCGTGCCGAGCAGCCGCAGCAGCGGACCGGACAACAGCACGCCGAGCAGGCCGATGGCCGTGCCCAGCAACACGCCGGCGCTGATCACGGTGCCGGCCACCGCGCGCGCTTTTTCGACGTCCTTTTCGCCCCAGGCCTGTCCGACCAGGATCGAGGCCCCGGAGCCGAGGCCGATCACGAAGGCCACGAAAAACATCAGCAACGGGAAAAACG
>JAYUHN010000416.1:0-3532 GCA_043766965.1 Ramlibacter sp.
TGCTGCAACGGCAGTTTCGCAAGTTTGTCGACCAGGGGCTGCAGGCTTGCGCGATCGAAGCGTCCTCGGTCGGCATCGTCGAGCGCCGGCTCGACGGCACGCGCATCCGGGTGGCGATCTTCACCAACTTCACCCAGGATCACCTCGACTACCACGGCAGCATGGAGTCGTACTGGGAGGCGAAGGCCGAATTGTTCCGCTGGAACGGCCTGCAGGCGGCTGTCGTCAACCTGGACGACGACCGTGGCCTTGCGCTGGCGCAGACGCTGCAGGGCGGGCCGCTGGACCTGTGGACTTTCTCGTGCCTGCAGGCTGCGCGGTTGCAGGCACAGGACATCAGCCACGCACCACGGGGACTGCGCTTCACTGTGGTGGAAGACGCTTCGCGGCACCTGCTCGAGACCGGCCTGATCGGCCAGTACAACGTGTCGAATCTTCTGGGCGTGCTGGCAGCGATGCGCGCGATCGGTGTGCCGCTGGCGGACGCCGTGCTGGCATGCGGCCATCTGCTGCCGGTACCGGGCCGCATGGAGCGGCTGCAGCAAGCCGGCCAGCCGCTGGTCGCCGTGGATTACGCCCACACGCCGGACGCGCTGGAAAAGGCGCTGCTGGCATTGCAGCCGCTCGCCGCGCAGCGTGGCGGGCAGCTCTGGTGCGTGTTCGGTTGCGGTGGTGACCGCGATCCCGGCAAGCGACCGCTGATGGCCGCGGTCGCCGAGAAGAACGCAGCGCGCGTCGTGGTCACCAGCGACAATCCGCGCAGCGAAAAACCTGCGTTGATCCTGAGCCAGATCCTGCTGGGCCTGTCGCACAAGGAATGCGTCGAGGTGCAGATCGATCGCGCACTGGCGATCGCAGAGACGATTGCGGCGGCCGCCGCCGAGGACGTGATCCTGATCGCCGGCAAGGGGCACGAGGACTACCAGGAAATCGGCGGCGCCAGGCATCCGTTTTCTGACAAGGCGCATGCGCAGGCTGCGCTCGATGCCAGGAGCGCCGCATGATGTTCACGCTGCAGCAGGCCCTGGGCTGGATCCCGGGCGCAACGCTCGTGGGCGCGGGCAGTGTTGCGGTGCAGCGGGTGCACAGCGACACCCGGACGCTTGAAGGCGGCGACCTGTTCGTCGCGCTTGCGGGCGAGCGCTTCGATGCCAACGATTTCATCGCCGACGCGCGGAACCGGGGTGCGGTGGCGGCGCTTGCCCATCGCGGCCGCATCCCGTCCGGTTTCAGCGGCCTCGAAGTCGATGACGCGAAGCTCGCGCTGGGCCAGCTGGCCGCCGGCTGGCGGGCGCAGTTCCAGTTGCCATTGATCGCGGTCACCGGAAGCAACGGCAAGACCACGGTCACGCAGATGATTGCTGCGATCCTGCGGGCGTGGCAGCCGCATGCGACGCTGGCCACGAAGGGAAACCTGAACAACGACATCGGACTGCCGCTGACGCTGCTGGGCCTTGATGCCACGCATCGTGTCGGCGTGATCGAGCTGGGAATGAATCATCCCGGCGAGATCGCCTATCTTGCGCGGATCGCGCGGCCAACCGTCGCATTGGTCAACAACGCGCAGCGCGAGCACCAGGAATTCATGGCCACGGTGCAGGCGGTCGCCATGGAAAACGGTTCCGTCTTCGACTCCATGGGTCGCGGCGGCGTGGCGGTTTATCCCGCCGACGAAGATTTCACGGCGCTGTGGTCCGGTCTTGCCGCGCCACGCGCCTGCATGACGTTCGGGGCCGATGGCCGGGCCGACATCGTGTTGGCAGGATGCGCATGGCAACAGGGGCACTGGAATGTCAACGTGGCGACCCCTGCCGGTCCGCTCGCGTACTCGCTCCAGGTCGCGGGCCGCCACAACGTCCGCAACTCGACCGCCGCCGTCGCGTGCGCGCTGGCGGCCGGCGCTCCGCTCGGCGCGATCGCGCGCGGCCTGCAGTCTTTCACGCCGGTGCAGGGCCGCTCACGGGCGCTCGACCTGGTGCTGGATGGGCGCAGCGTCACGCTGGTCGACGACAGCTACAACGCCAATCCGGATTCGGTGCGGGCCGCGATCGATGTGCTGGCCGAACTGCCCGGTCCGCGCCTGCTGGTGCTCGGGGACATGGGGGAGGTCGGGGACCAGGGGCCGCAATTCCACCATGAGGTCGGCGAGTACGCGCGCGAGCGGCGCATCGAGTCGCTGTTCACCCTCGGCGCGCAGGCCTCGGCAATGGGCGGGCGCCATTTCGACGATATCGGGTCGCTCAATGCCGCGGTGCTGGCGCAGTTGCCACGGACGGCCAGCGTGCTGGTGAAGGGCTCCCGGTTCATGCGGATGGAACGGGTGGTGCAGGCGATCACGGCGCAGCGGGAACAGCCGCAGGAAGAAAAGGAAACCGGCCATGCTGCTTAGCCTCGCCTCGTGGCTGCAGACCCTTGGCCCCGAATTCAACTTCCTGCGGGTGGTGCAGTACATCACCTTTCGCGCCGTCATGGCGGCGATGACGTCGCTGCTGATCGGCCTCATGGCCGGACCGGCCGTGATCCGGCGCCTCACGGCGCTCAAGATCGGCCAGCCCGTGCGCGGCTACGGCATGGAGTCGCACCTGGCGAAGGGGGGCACGCCGACCATGGGTGGTGTTCTGGTGCTGCTGTCGATCTCCGTTTCGACGCTGCTCTGGTTCGACGTCACCAACCGCTTCGTCTGGATCGTCCTGGCCGTGACGCTCGGCTTCGGCGCCGTCGGCTGGGCCGACGACTGGCGCAAGGTGGTGCGCAAGGATCCGGAAGGAATGCGGTCGCGCGAGAAATACTTCTGGCAGTCCCTGATCGGACTGTTGGCGGCGCTGTATCTCGTGTTCAGCATTTCGGAAAGTTCCAATCTGCGCGTGCTGGAACTGTTCTACCGCTGGGTGCAGTCCGGCTTCGATGTCGACCTGCCGCCCAAGGCCGGCCTGATGCTCCCCTTCTTCAAGGAAGTGAGCTATCCGCTGGGCGTGTTCGGCTTCGTGATCCTGACCTACCTGGTGATTGTCGGCTCCAGCAACGCGGTGAACCTGACCGATGGCCTGGACGGACTGGCCATCATGCCGGTGGTGATGGTCGGCTCGGCGCTGGGCGTGTTCGCATACGTCACCGGCAGCTCGGTCTATTCGAAGTACCTCTTCTTTCCGTACATCCGGGGCTCCGGCGAATTGCTGATCTTCTGCGCGGCGATGGCCGGCGCCGGCCTCGCATTCCTCTGGTTCAACACCCACCCGGCGCAGGTCTTCATGGGCGACGTCGGCGCGCTGGCGCTGGGTGGCGCGCTCGGCACCATCGCCGTCATCGTGCGGCAGGAAATCGTCCTGGCGATCATGGGCGGCATCTTCGTGGTCGAAGCGATCTCGGTGATGGCGCAGGTGATGTACTTCAAGTACACGAGAAAAAAATACGGTTCCGGCCGGCGCATCCTGAAGATGGCGCCGTTGCACCACCACTTCGAGAAAAGCGGCTGGAAGGAAACGCAGGTGGTGGTGCGCTTCTGGATCATCACGATGCTGCTGTGCCTGGTGGG
>JAYUHN010000417.1:0-3529 GCA_043766965.1 Ramlibacter sp.
AGCCGGTGCTGGGCCTCAGTCCGGTGCCGGGCGAGGTCGACATCGTGATCGCGTCCGAGCTGATGGAGGCCGGCCGCGCGCTGCAGCGAGGGCTGGTCAGCCCCGAGCGGACGACCCTCATCGCGTCCAGCCACCGGGTGTATTCGATGACCGAGCGCACGGCAATGGGCGACGGCCGCGTCGATTCCGGCAAGCTGCTCGAAGGCGGCCGCGCGGCGGCACTGCGCTTCGTCAGCGCGGACTTCAACCTGATCGCCGAGCGCACCGGCAGCCCGATAGGCCCGGCGCTGTACGGTGCGTTGTGCGCATCCAGGTCCTTGCCCTTCACCCGGGAACAGTTCGAAGCGACGGTACGTCGTGCCGGCGTCGGCGTCGCCGCCAGCCTGCAAGCCTTCGCGGCCGGGCATGATGCGGCGCTGCAGGTGGCCGGGCCGACCACGGTCGCTCCGATTGCCCCACTGCCGTCGGTGGGACCGCGTCTCAACGCGCTGGCGCAACGGATCCTGCAGCACTTTCCTGCGGCCGCCCATGCGACGATGCAGGCAGGGATCCTGCGGCTGGCCGACTACCAGGACGTGAGCTACGCGTCGTGGTACCTGGACCTGCTCTTTCCTTTGCGCGCCGCCGGTCCCGAGCTGCTGGACGAGACGGCGCGGCACCTGGCGCTGTGGATGACGTACGAGGACGCCATCCGCGTGGCCGACCTCAAGACCCGTCGCAGCCGCTTCCAGCGGGTCAGCGGCGAGGTCAAGCTGGCGGCCGACCAGCGGCTGGACATCGATGAATTCATGCACCCGCGGCTGCAGGAAATCGCCGACACGCTGCCGGCCGGTCTCGGCCGCTGGCTGCTCGCCACCGGCTTGGCCCGTGCCTGCGTCGAGCCGTTCGTCCGCAAGGGGCGGATCGTGCGGACCAGCTCCATTCGCGGCTACCTGACGTTGTACGCGATCGCATCGCTTCGCATCGTGCGGCGCCACTCGCTGCGGTTCGAGGTCGAACACCAGCGAATCGCCGCGTGGCTGGCGGCGGTGACCGACCTGGCGACCGACCGCCCGGATCTGGCGCTCGAGGTCGCGCGCTCGCAGCGGCTGATCAAAGGCTACGGCGACACCCACGCCCGGGGCTGGCGCAGCTACCAGCGGCTGGTCTCGGTCCTGCCGCGGCTGCGGACGCAAGCTGATGGTGGGCAGCAGCTGAGGGATCTGGTGCAGGCCGCGCTGGCCGACGACACCGGCCAGGCGCTTGAGAAGCTGATGGCGGCTGCGTAACATGGGTCCGGCCCATCGATCCAACGGAGAGCAAAGATGAATGTCGAGCAACTCGTCGAACCCGATCGTGTGCACCGCAGCGTGTACACGGACCAGGCCATCTTCGACGCCGAGATGGAACGGATCTGGGAGCGCACCTGGGTCTACTGCGGCCACGAATCGCAGGTGCCCGCGCCCGGCGACTACCACGCGGTGACGATCGGGCGCCAGCCGATGATCATGGTGCGGCAGGGCGATGGCGGCATCGGCGTGCTGCACAACCGCTGTCCGCACCGGGGCGTCCAGCTGGTGGGAAACCTGCGCGGAAACACCGGCAACGCTTTCGTCTGTTCCTACCACGCATGGAGCTTCCATCTGGACGGCGCAGTGCGGGCCATCCCGCTGGCCAAGGGCTACGAGAACACGCGGATGACCCGCGACAACCCCGACTGCTCGGTCAAACGGGCGGCCCGTGTCGACAGTTACCGGGGCTTCGTCTTCGCCAGCCTGGCGCCGGAGGGGCCGTCACTGGCCGATTTCCTGGGCGAGGCGAAGATCGCCTTCGACGACATGTGCGACCGCTCTCCCGTGGGCGAAGTCGAGGTGGTACCGGTCTGCCACCGGGTGATCCAGCATTCGAACTGGAAATTCTTCATGGAGAACCAGCTCGACTCGCTCCATCCTTCGGTGACGCACCAGTCCACCGGCATCGCGGCGGGCAAGGTGGAAAAGCGCCTCAAGGCGGAACGGGGCGCCGCGCCGCTGTACTACCACTACCTCTCCACCTTCGCCTCCAGCTTCGAGCAGTGGGACGCTGTGCAGACCATCAATTTTCCGCGCGGCCACGGCATCCTGAAGGCCTACATGGGCTTGCGGCCGCGCGACCCCGACACGATGGAACACGAGGCGCAGCTGGTGCAGGCCTATGGCGCCGCGAAGGCCGAGGAATATCTCTCGCGCAGCATCCACCATGTGCTGGTCTATCCCTACCTGTCGGTGCAGTCGCCGTTGCAGCAGTTGCGCTGCCTGCGGCCGATCGCTCCGGACAAGACGCTGTCGGAGATCTGGCACTTCCGTCTCAAGGGCGCGCCCGAGGCGATCTACCGCCGCAGCCTCTGGTACTACAACCTGGTGAACTCGCCGGCGACCATGATCAATGCCGACGACCTGGAGAACTGGACCAAGGGCCAGTGGGGCCTGCAATCCAGGGGCGGCGAGTGGGTCAGCTTCCACCGCTGGTACGGCGACGATCGCGAGGAAAAAGGCGTCACTTATTCGAACCACGGTACGTCGGAAGCGGTGATGCGCAACCAGTTCCGCGCCTGGACCGGTTACCTCACGGACGGGAGCGCGGCATGAACAAGACAACACCCAACCCCGGCGCCGCGATTCCCAGCGCCGGACCCGACTTCGAGCACCTGCTCGGCCAGGAAGTCCTGATCGAAGCCAAGGATGGCGGCGATCGCACCGGCGCGCAACGGATCGAACCGGGGCACTCGCCGCGCGCCGCCCAGGCGGGCACGGCTGTTGCCGCGCGCCAGCTTCCGGTTCCCGGGATCGTTCCGCGCACGGCCGCCGTGCTCGAACTGCAGCGCGAGGTGGAACAGCTGCTCTACCTGCAGGCGGAGTTGCTCGATGGCAAGCACTGGCAAGCCTGGATCGACCTGTTCGACGGCGATGGCGTTTACTGGATGCCGGTGATGCCGGAGCAGGTCGAATGGGAAGGATCGCCGTCGATCTTCGCCGAGGACAAGCTGATGATGGAAATCCGCAAGGGCCGCGTCACGCATCCGAACGCCTGGTCGCAGGCGCCGATGTGGGAGACCAACCATGTGGTCAGCCAGGTGGTGCTGGAGTCGGCGGACGGCGGCGAGGTGAAGGTGCGCTCGCGTTTCCACATGATGGAGTTGCGGCGCGACACGGTGCGCCATTTCGGCGGCCGCTATCACCACACACTGCTGCGTGGCGCCGACGGCGTGCTTCGGATCCGGCTGCAGCGCGTCGACCTGTTCAACGGCCAGGCGCCGTTTGACTACGTGCTGCAAGTCTGGGTCTAATCACCCGAACCATTGAGGAGCCCACGATGAACGCGTCCCTGAAACAAGGCCTTGCCGGTCTGGCGCTGGCTGCGCTCGCCGCCGGGTCGCTCGCCGCCGACAAGGTGCGCGTCGGCTTCGTGAGCACCCTGTCCGGTCCCTCGTCGGCGCTGGGCGTGGACATCCGCGACGGCTTCCTGCTGTCGGTCAAGCTCCATGGCGGAAAACTCGGCAACCTGCCGGCCG
>JAYUHN010000418.1:0-24014 GCA_043766965.1 Ramlibacter sp.
TATATAGCATTCAGTCTTTTGGCCGAAAGACAAGCGTTAGCGGCGATATGACTTTGCCATCCTCATTGCGCGGCAAAACCTCAGTCTTGTCGATGGCCCTGAGCACCGCTTCATCCCATGAAGCGACCCCACTGGATTTGACCAGTTTGCGGCCGACGATGGTGCCGTCTGGCGAGGTACGCACTTCCACCTCCGCGGTTGGGTTGCCGGCAATGTCTTCGGTGAAAACGATGTTGGGTTTGACGCGTGCCTTGATGCGGCCAGCGTAGCTTGGGGAAGGACCGGCTGATTGCTGCGCCTTGCCGGTTGAAGTATCCGGCCCCGTTGCACCGGCCAAGCCCGCCATTCGCTTCATGTTTTCCTGGCGCTGAACTTCCAGCTTCTTCGCGGCTTCCTGGGCGGCCAGCGCATCCTTGCGTTTGGTGGCGAGCTCGGCCTGTTTCAGCTCGGCCTGTTTGGCCTCGGCCTTTTTCTTGTCGTCCTGGCGCTTCTTGTCGTCGGCGCGTTTTTCTTCTTCGAGGCGACGCTTTTCGCGCGCAGTGACGATGTTGGCATCGGGCATTTTGGCTGTGGCCGTGGGCACGGGCACAGGCGCAGGTTTCTCGACCGGCGGCGCGGGCGGGGCTTCGATCAGCTTGGGCGCCGCCTGCTGCGGCACGGCGGACCAGAGTTCGGCCTCGGCAGTCAGGGTCACGGCATCACGCTTCCAGTTCACGCCCCAGGTCAAGGCGGCCACCAGCAGGATGTGTGCCACGATGGCCAGACCGAACGCACGAACCATGCCGGGCGTGGGCGGCGGGGCGAATTCGAGTCTTTGTGCTGCGGCGCTCATTGGGAAACCTCCATGCTTCGCATTGCGGTGCGAGCTTGCTTGGGGCGGTCCGGCGCGGCGCTCATGGGCTTTTGAAAACGCTCAGTTGACCAGTTGAACCGACAGGCCAACCCGCTGCACACCGGCGCGCTGCAGCGTGTCCATCACCTTGACCACGGTTTCGTATTTGACGGTTTTGTCAGCGCTGATGACCACGGCCATATTGGCCGGGCCGGGATTTTCCCCCGGTTTGGGCGGCGAGGCCTTCACAGCCGAAGCCTGCGCGGCCCTGACTGCGCGCACCAGATCCTTCATGGGGACAGGCGTGGATTGGTCCTGGTTTTTCAGCGACAGCGACTCGTCTTTGCCGACAATGATCTGGACCACGACGTCGGGCGTTTTGGCCGCCTTGCCAACGCTGGGCAGGTCGATCACGCTGGGCGCGATCAGCGGCGCGGTCACCATGAAGATGATCAGCAGCACCAGCATCACGTCGATGAAGGGCACCATGTTGATCTCGTTGATGGTGCGGCGGCCGCGGCCCCGGGAGACGGTGGAAGGCATCAGTGCCCCGACGGGGTCGGAGACTGCGCACCGAGGTTGCGCTGCAGGATGTTGGAGAACTCCTCGATGAAGGTCTCGAGCTTGATCGCGACGCGGTCGATGTCGCGGGCGAACCGGTTGTAGGCGACAACGGCCGGGATCGCCGCGAACAGGCCGATCGCCGTGGCGACCAGGGCTTCCGCGATGCCCGGCGCGACCGTCGCGAGTGTCACTTGCTGCAGGCTGGCCAGGCCGGTGAACGCGTGCATGATGCCCCACACGGTGCCGAACAGGCCCACATAAGGCGAGACCGAACCGACCGAGGCCAGGAACGACAGGTTGCTTTCCACGGCGTCAACTTCTCGCTGGTAGCTCGCGCGCATCGCCCGGCGCGCACCGTCGAGCAGCGTGCCGGCATCCTGGATCCGCCGTTCGCGCAGCTTCTGGTATTCGCGCATCCCGCTGGCGAAGATCCGCTCCATCGGGCCGGCCATGCGCGCGTTCTGCGCGGCTGCGGCGAACAGGTCGTTCAGGCTGGTGCCGGACCAGAACTCCCGCTCGAAGTTGTCGTTCAGGGACTTGACCCGCCCCAGCGCGAACAGCTTGCGGAAGATCGCTGCCCAGCTGGCGATCGACACGCCCACCAGCAGCAACATGACCAGCTGCACCACCCAGCTGGCGCCCAGCACGAGTTGGATGATCGACAGGTCTTGGTTCATGGTGTGAGGGCTTCCAGGATGATGGGCGGGATTCTTGCAGGTCGCATGCGGTCGGCGTCGACCCAGCCGATGCGGATCGTTCCCTCGCAAAGCAGGGCGCCGTCGCGTTTCATTCGGGCCTGCTGCGCGATTATCAGAGAAGCCCGGCCCCCCGATTGGAGAGCGGCGGTAACCAGAAGTTCATCGTCCAGGCGCGCTGGTTGCAGGTAGCGCAGGGTCGTTTCGGCAACCACGAAGATGCCGCCGGTAGCGGCACGCAGCAGGCTTTGTTCGATTCCCAGGGAGCGCAGCCACTCGGTGCGGGCGCGTTCGAAAAACTTGAGGTAATTGGCATAGAAGACAATGCCGCCGGCATCGGTGTCTTCCCAGTAGACGCGCACCGGATGCACAAAACCGCTTCCGCCCTGGGCGGGCCGCTTCATGCCACCAGCGCCTTCAGTCGCGCAGCCGCTTCCTGCAGCTGCGGCAACGCGCTGGCGGTCGAAAAGCGGATGAAGTCGCGGGTGTCGGCGTTGCCGAAATCGCGGCCCGGCGTGACTGCCACGCGGGCTTGCTCCATCAGCGCGAAGGAGAGTTCCCAGCTGCTCTCGACACCGAGCTTCCGGCAGAAAGCCGAGCACTCAGCCCAGGCATAAAAAGCACCGTCGGGCATGACTGGCACCGGCAGGCCCATCGCATTCAATTGCGGGATGAACCAGTCGCGGCGGGCCTTGAACTCGGCCCGCCGGAGTTCATATCCGGCGATGCTCTCCGGCTCGAAACAGGCCAGTGCCGCATGCTGCGCCACCGTGCTGGGACAGATGAACAGGTTCTGCGCCAACCGCTCGATCACCGGCACCAACGCCTCGGGCACCACCATCCAGCCCAGCCGCCAGCCGGTCATGTTGAAGTACTTCGAGAAGCTGTTGATGCTGATGACATGGTCGTCGATGGCGAGGCCGGTGTGACCGAAGGTGTCGTCGTAGCTGAGGCCAAGATAGATCTCGTCGATCAGCGTGATGCCACCTTTGGCGCGCACGAAGCCGTGAATGCGCCGCAGTTCTTCCGGATGGATCGACGTGCCAGTGGGGTTGGAGGGAGACGCCAGCAGAACGCCGCATGTCTTCGCACCCCACGCTGCTTCGACCTTCGCAGCGCTGAGCTGGAAGCGTTCCTGTGCCGTGGTCGGGATGAGCACCGCCCGCCCGTCGGCGGCGCTGACGAAGTGGCGGTTGCAGGGATAGCTCGGGTCGGGCATCAGGATTTCGTCGCCCGCGTCGATCAATGCCAGGCAGGCCAGCTGCAGCGCAGCGGAGGCTCCCGCCGTGACCACGATCCGCCGGGCCGGCACCTGCACACCGAAGCGGGCCGAGTACCAGTCACTGATGCGCTCGCGCAGGCTGTCCAGGCCGGTGGCCTGGGTGTATTGGGTCGCGCCGTCGCGGATGGCGCGAACAGCCGCCTCCTGCACCAGCGGCGGCGCGGTGAAGTCGGGTTCGCCGATGTTCAGGAAGATCATCGGCCGGTCGGAGTGCGCGAAATCGCGCGCCATCCGTGACGCCGCCTTCGCGACTTCCATCACGTAGAACGGCTCGATGCGACCGGCGCGGCCCGATATTTTCAAGACCGCACCTTCGCCCTGTCGGTTTCCACTTCGACCGGGCGCAGCTTCGGCGCCAGCCCGTTCAGGACCGCATTCACATACTTGTGGCCATCGGTGCCACCGAACTCCTTGGCCAGCTCGATGCATTCGTTGAGCACGACGCGCCACGGAACATCGGCTGCGTGCAGGAACTCGTAAGCACCGATCCACATCACCCCACGCTCGATCGGGGAGATCTCGGCCAGTTTGCGGTCCAGCAGTGGAACAATTAGCGCATCCAGTTCGGCGCTCTCACGTACGCATCCGTGCAGCAGGGCGTCGTAGTGCGCGGAGTCGGCCTTGTGGAAGCCGGCCAGGTCGCGCGTGAAGGCGTCGATCGAGGCTGCATCGTTGCGGCCCACGAGATGCTGGTAGAGCCCCTGCAACGCAAATTCCCGCGCCCGGCTGCGGCTGGATTTGGCCGATGCCTTGCGCGGGCTGGGAGCAGGGGGCCGGACTGCCGGCTTCTTGTCTTCGGTCATGGAAGGTAGTCCAGGTTGGCCATCTCGACCGCCACACGGGCCGCCTCGACGCCCTTGCCGGTCTGGCGGGCCACTGCCTGTTCCAGGTTCTCGGTCGTGAGGATGGCATTGGCGATCGGCAGCCGGTAGTCGAGCGCCACCCGGCTGACGCCCGCCGCCGATTCGTTGGCGACGAGCTCGAAGTGGTAGGTCTCGCCGCGGATGATGCAGCCCAGCGCAATGAGCGCGTCGCAGCGGCCCTGTTCCGCGAGTGCCTGTAGCGCCACCGGCACCTCCAGGGCTCCGGGCACGAGGACATGCTGGATGTTCTTTTCAGCCACCCCGAGTTCGAGCAGCTCGCCGATGCAGGCCGTGGCCAGGGCGCCGGTCACGGCCTGGTTGAAACGTGCCTGCACGATGCCGATCACCAATGCAGCGCCGCCCTGGTGGACCGCTTTTCCCTTGTCTGCTCCAATCATGTGTTCAATCCCGGGTGGGGTCGGCGCTCAGGTGGCCGACGATTTCGAGGCCGTAGCCGGCCATGCTCGGCATGCGGCGCGGCGGTCCCATCAGGTTCATGCGCTGCACGCCGCAGGCGCGCAGGATCTGCACGCCCACGCCGTAGGTGCGCAGGTCCATGCGGCCGCGTTCGGGTGCTTGCGAGGGCTTGGCCCGGCCTTCGAACTGGGCCAGCAACTGCTCGCCGCTTTCGCCGCAATTCAGCAGCACGGCAACGCCTTTGCCTTCCCGCGCGATGTGCGCGAGACTGCCGTCCAGGCTCCATGAGTGCATGGCACGGCCGGCCTCCAGCAAGTCGAGGACCGACAACGGTTCGTGCACCCGCACCGGCACGGCCTCCTGGTCGCTCCAGCCACCCTTGACCAGCGCCAGGTGCAACCCCTGGCTCGGCTTGTCCCGAAACGCGTGTGCGACGAACTCGCCGAACGCGGTCTGCAACGGCCGTTGCCCGATCTTCTCGATCAAGGACTCGTTGCGGCTGCGGTGTTCGATCAGCCCCGCGATCGTGCCGATCTTCAGGCCGTGCGCCGCGGCGAACAGTTGCAGGTCGGGCAGCCGCGCCATCGTGCCGTCGTCTTTCATGATTTCGCAGATCACGGCGGCCGGCGTGAGACCTGCCAGCGCGGCCAGGTCGCAGCCGGCTTCGGTGTGGCCAGCGCGCATCAGGACGCCGCCGGCCACCGCTTGCAGCGGGAAGATGTGGCCGGGCTGCACCAGGTCTTCCGGACGGGCGTTGGCCGCGACCGCGGCCTGCACGGTGCGAGCGCGATCCGCGGCGGAGATTCCTGTGGTCACGCCTTCGGCTGCTTCGATCGAAACAGTGAATGCGGTGCCCATCTTGGTGCCGTTGCGCGCCACCATCGGCGGCAGCCGCAGGCTGACGCAGCGCTCCGGGGTCAGTGTGAGGCAGATCAGGCCGCGGCCGAACCGTGCCATGAAATTGATCGCATCCGGTGTCACGTGATCGGCGGCCAGGACCAGGTCGCCTTCGTTCTCCCGGTCTTCCTCGTCCACCAGGATCACCATCCGTCCGCTTTTCATGTCGGCCACGATGTCATCGACCGGCGAAATTCGCACTGCCGCCGCGGTGGTCATGGTCCGGCTTCCCGCGATGGCGCATCGCTGTCGAGCAGGGGTTCGACGCAGCGCGCGAAAATGTTGAATGAAGTCGTTTTCATCGGAAAATTCAACGGCGGCCGGATAGAGACACCGGGAAGACCGGCTGATATCCCGGCCAAATCCGCCAGCACCGCCCGGCTCAGGTTGATCCGGCGATTTTCGCACGTGTCAGCGGGCGCCGATCGATGCTCCGTCCGACGGTTCGTTGCGCCGACCGGTTACCTGGCCGGGTTCACGCCATTTTCACGCGCCTCGACAATCGGCTGCCAAGGGCTGTACTTGTGCTGCTCGGCCGAGAAGCCGGGCGTGCAGCGCAGAAACGCGGCGTCCACCGGCTTGTTTTGCGCGCCGGAAAATCAGCCTCCAGATTGGCCCGAGCCGGCCGCGACTGGCTGTTCATGAAAGCTGCCACGTCGAAGGCCTGTTCGTGGTCAGCACCGGGTTGGCATGGGTGATGCCATTGGGCATGTTGCTTTTGATGAAGCCCGCGGCCAGCGTCACCCGGGCCATGCCGGCACCGGTGTTGTAGCTGTCAGGCCCCCACAGCGGGGGAAACATGTAGCCGTCGGCGTAAACCTGCTGGCCCGCGACAACGTCGGCGGCACGGGCGAGCGGCTTCACCAGGGTGCTGGCTGTACACCGAACAGGACCTCGCCGACCTTAGGTCCGTAGTGTCCAACGCGCAGGCCGAGCCACTTGAAGAACAATCCGAAGGGCATCATGACGACCGAAGCGATGGTCCCCGATCTCACGGCCTCGATCATCAGCGGCCGAAGGTTTGGCACGACAATGTCTTTACTGCAAAGGTCAATCATTCAACCCTGGGCACTCTGCTTCATCCGCAGGCAGTACTCCTGCATCTGTTCTGGCAGGTTGTCGGGGCAAACGCCGCATAGCTTGTTGCCGGGCACGGCGTAATCGATGAATTTCGGATAGGGCAGGTTCAGGCCGGCCATGATCAGCTTGAACTCCTCCAGCGTCCGTCCAGCCCCGAGCCGGGGATTGCGGGCCTTCTCCTGCGCAATCGACGAAACATGCCTGCCGGTGTAGTCGTGCGCCGGGTACACCAGCACCCCATCCGCAAGCGCGAACAGTTTCTGGGTCACGCTGAGGTACAGGGTTTCGGCATCGCCGTTCTGGAAGTCGGTGCGGCCGCAGCCGTCGATCAGGAGCGCGTCACCCGAGAACAACCGATCGCCAGTCCGGTAGGCGAAGTGTCCGTCGGTGTGCCCTGGCGTGTGCAGGCCGTCCAGAGCGATCGATCCGACCTGAACCGGTTTGCCCTCCTCGACCGGCAGATCGACGCAGGGCAGCCGGTCAATGGCTGGGGCCGCGATCTTGCTGCCGACACGCTCCTTCAAGTGGCGGGCCGCCGTGATGTGGTCGGCATGAATGTGCGTATCCACCGTGTAAGCCAGTTTCAGGTTCAGTTGCTGCAATAGCTGGAGGTCGCGGTCGATGGAATTGATCACCGGGTCAATGAGGACTGCCTGGCCGGTTTCTTCGCAACCGAGCAGATAGGTGTAGGTGCTGGACACGGGTTCGAATAGTTGCCTGAAAATCATGGTTGGTCCCATCAAGAGTGCTGTCCCAGAGCCTGCGTTGCCGCATGCACGCTGACAAAAGGCTCATGGGCAAGTCCGCGCAAGCGGCCCGCGTGCTTGAGCCGGTCCAGCACGGGCCCCTTGACCTCGGCCAGGTGCAGGATGATCCCGCGATCGTGCAAGTCCGCGCGCAACCGCTCGAGTGCCTCGGCTGCCGTCAAATCGATGTGGCTCACCGAAGACAGCACCAGCAGCAGGTTGCGGGTAGCGGCACGTCCTGCCAGTTCCGCCTCGATCCGGTCCAGCACTGCCGCGCTGTTGGCGAAGAAAAGGTTTTCGTCGATGCGCATGATCAGCAGGTCGGGCTGGGTCTCCACCTGGAATCGCTGCTCGTTACGGAAATGCTCGGTGCCTGCAAGACGGCCCAGCACCGCGATATGAGGCCGGCTGGCACGCCAGAGGAAAGTGCCGGCGGAGAGCGCGACGCCGATGCCGATGCCGGCTTCCACGCCGAGGCCCAGGACCCCCAGCGCGGTGCCGGCCCAGGCCAGGGCATCGGCGCGGTCGTAAGTCCAGGCATGACGAAGCGTTGCAAGGTCGATCAGCCCCAGCACCGCCACGATGATGGTGGCGGCAAGAACAGTCAGGGGCAGGCGTTCGAACAGCCCCGTCAGTCCCAGCAGCACCAGCGACATCAGAGCCGCCGAGATCACTCCGGCCATCGGCGTCTGGGCGCCGGCAGCGAAATTGACGACGCTGCGGGCGAACCCGCCCGTGACAGGAAAGCCGCCAGACAGGGCGCTCGCCAGGTTGCCGGCGCCCAGCCCGCGCAGTTCGGCGTTGGGGTCGATGCGCTGGCCGCGCTTGATCGCCAGTGACTGCGCGACCGACACGCTTTCAACGAAGCCGACAAGGGCGATCATGAAGGCCGGCAAGAACAAGTTCATCACCGCCTCGCTCGCTGGCAACACCAGGTGCAGGGAAGGAAGGCCTTGCGGAATGGTCCCGACGACGGCAACGCCATGGCGCGTGTCGAGCTGCCAGACAACAACCGCCCCGACGCTGAGCAGCACGATCACCATCGGTGCCAGCTTGGCGCTCAGTTCGGAGGCGCGTGTGGAAACCCCGGCCCGCGCCAGCATCTTGGCCAAAAAGCGGCGCGAACTCCACAACAGCAGCGCAGCCATTAGCCCAAGAGCGGCGGTGGCGGGCTGCAGTTTTTGAAGACTCGCCAGGAGCGATAGCAGCAATTCAACGGCGGTGTGACCTTCCATTGGAATGCCCAGCAGCGGCTTCAATTGGCCGATCGCGATCAGCAGGGCCGAGCCGGTGACAAAGCCACTGACCACCGAGTGACTGAGCAGGTTGGCGACAAACCCGAGCCGCAGCAGGCCCAGCGCCATCAACTGCAGGCCGCCCAGCACCGCAAGCAGGATGGCAAGCGAAACGTACTCAGCACTTCCCTGGACGGCGAAAGGCGCCAGCGCCGACGCCGTCATCAACGAAGCCACCGCCACTGGACCGACCGCCAGGGTCATGCTGGACCCGAACGCGGCGTAGGCCAGCAGCGGCAGGATGCTCGCGTACATGCCCACATGCGGGGGCAACCCTGCCAGCATGGCATAGGCCAGGCTCTGCGGCACGAGGAGCACAGTCACCACCACGCCGGCAATGCCGTCCTGGATCGCCTGTTCGCGGCGGTAATGCTGCAGCCAGACCGGCGCCAGTCGCCGCGGACTCAGCGGCGCCTTGCTGTTCGCCGGCGTCATGCGCATGCAATCATCATCTCATCCATTGCATTCTTCATAAACTATCATATAATAGATTGTCTATGCGAGCAAGTTCAATCAACCCAAAAAAGGCGTTCGCCGATGCTGTGTCCCCGCGGGGAGCGGTCGACCTTCAGGCGCAGTCCGAACAGGCGGCGAAGCTCCTGAAGGCCCTCGCCAACCCGGATCGGCTGCTGCTGCTTTGCCACTTGGTGCAGATTGAAAGATCGGTTGCAGAGCTCGGGGAGCTCACTGGCATCGCGCAGCCTTCGCTGTCGCAGCAGTTGAGCGTGCTGCGTGCCGAAGAGCTGGTGGCCACCCGTCGCGAGGGCAAGTCGATCTTCTACCGGATCGAGGCACCGGCGGTGCACGCGGTGCTGCAGACGCTCTACAAGATCTATTGCGAGGGCACCCCGTTCAGCCCACCGCGAAAGAGGGTTCGCACATGACTATCGACTGGAATCACTTCACGCCATGGAGCTCCCTGGCAGGGGGCCTGGTGATCGGCCTTGCAACGCTGCTGCTGGTATTGGGCAATGGCCGGATCGCTGGCATCGCAGGGATCGTGGGTGGTGCACTCCAAGCCCTGTTGGGAGGTCAGGGCCTGCGCAGTAACGCCGTGCGGTGGCTGTTTCTGGCGGGACTGGTTGCTGCACCCTGGATCTGGCGGTTGTTCGCGCCGCTTCCGGAAACCCGGCTCGATGTCGGTTGGCCGGCGGTGATCGCCGCAGGAATCCTGGTCGGTATTGGGGTGCGAATGGGCAATGGTTGCACCAGTGGACACGGCGTCTGCGGCTTGAGCCGGCGTTCGCCTCGATCGCTTGCCAATGTGCTTGCCTTCATGGGCGCGGGCATCGTCACCGTCACGCTGCTGCGTCTTGTTTTTTGAATCGCCTGGAGTCTGCCATGTCAATGCTGATCGCCATCGTCAGCGGCTTGCTGTTCGGAATCGGCCTGCTCGCGAGCGGCATGACCGATCCGGCCAAGGTCAAGGGTTTTCTCGATCTGTTCGGAGCCTGGGACCCGAGTCTGGCCCTGGTCATGGGCGGAGCAATCGCGATCGGCCTGATCGGCTTCACGCTGGCCGGCAAGCGAACCACCTCATGGAGCGGAGGGCCGATCGATCTTCCGACATCGAAGGTGGTCGACCTTCGACTGGTGCTCGGCGGCATTCTTTTTGGCGTGGGCTGGGGCCTCGCCGGCTTCTGCCCGGGCCCCGGCATCGTTGCCGCGAGCTCGGGCTCGCTCGCCGCCGGCCTGTTCGTGGTTGCGATGCTGGCCGGGATGACCATTCATGACCGGTTCATCGCGACGACCTGACATCTATTTTTCGCAAGTGACCCGGCACCACCGGGAACTCAATCAAGGAGCAGAACATGTATGGTTTCAATGTCAAGCTGAAAGAAACGTTCGACGAAGCGGTCCCCCGGGTGGTCGACGCCCTGAAGAAAGAAGGCTTCGGTGTGTTGAGCGACCTCGACATCCAGGCGGCGATGAAGGAAAAGCTCGGCGCAAATATTCCGCGCTACCGGATTCTGGGCGCATGCAACCCGCCGCTGGCGTTGAAGGCGCTCACTGCAGATCCGGACATCGGTTTGATGCTGCCTTGCAATGTTGTGGTGCGCGAGGATGCGGCCGGTGCGGTGACCGTGGCTCTGGTGGATCCGCAGGCCATGATGAAGCTTGCTGGAGGCGCCGCGGTCCAGGAGGTCGCTGACGACGCGGCGGCCAGGCTTCGCAGAGTGCGGGACGCGCTGGGCAATAACGACAACGGATGATTTCATGAAGTTCATTGATGCCACAGCGACCGCGGGTCTTGCTGCCGCGTCGCTCCTGTTTGCCTCCACCCTGACCTTTTCCGCGCCGGTCAAGGTGGAAGCGGTGATGACACCGAAAGAACAGATCCGTATGGATTTCGCCGACGGCAGCAACCATTTCGTTTTGATGGTCCGCCGAGAGGGAAAAGCCGTCGGCCAAGGCTTGCTGGCGGGGGCCGCCGTGACCGAATTTGGCCGGCACGATATCGTCCCTGGAGTCGGAGGCGATCCGAGCGGTTACCTTGTCTTCACTGGGGCGGACGGGAGCATCGCGTATGTCAAGTGGACCGTCCGCGCGATCTTCATCCCGGGCCCTGAAGGTAAACCGGCCCTGCTGGACAACGGGTTCTGGGAGATCGTTGGTGGCACCGGAAACTTCAAGGGTCTGCAAGGCGCCGGAACACTGCATATCAAGACCGTTTCGGCTGCAGACCGGAACTTCATTCTTGACGGGGAACTTGTGTCACCCCTCACAGACTCGAAAAAATAGTCCAGGGTCGCCTGTCACGAGACAGGAGCAGGCGGGACAGATCGCTACCGGGGCAGATTACTAGTTTCCAGCCCGCTTTTGCGGGCACATCACGCTCGCGTTATCGTCAATGCCATGCGTGAGCATGCGTTCGACGTAGCGTGCGATCAGGTCGATCTCGAGGTTCACCCGGCTGCCGCTCTTCAGGTTCCCCAACGCCGTGTTCAGCACCGTGTGCGGGATCAGGTTGATGCTGGTTTGCGTGCCATCCGCCCCGTCCGTGATCGCATTGACGGTGAGGCTGACGCCGTTGACGGTGATCGATCCCTTGTAAGCAAGGTACTTCCCCAGCGCGCTGGGCGCGAGGATCCGCAATTCCCAGCTTTCGCCGACCGGGGCGAAGTGGGTGACGGTACCGATGCCGTCCACGTGGCCCGCCACGATGTGCCCGCCGAGGCGGTCATGGGCCCGAAGCGCCTTTTCCAGGTTGACCGGCCCTTGATCGGCCAGGCCCGCGGTCTTGTCGAGCGACTCGGCCGAGATGTCGATCGTAAAGCGGCCTAGCTCTTGGTCCAGAGTGGTCACCGTCATGCATGCGCCGTTGAGCGCGATGCTGTCGCCCAGCCCCACGTCGTCCAGGTAGCCGGCGGGGGCCTCGATCGTCAGGCGCTTGCCGTGCTGCAAGGAGGGGCCCAGGTCGTGCACAGCGGCGATGCGCGCCACACCGCTGATGATTCCGGTGAACATCCGTCATTTTCGCAGGGTTTCGCCGGGACCCCAGGGGCCTGCCCTCCAAGCCCTGGCTAGAAAGCGTCGCGCCCGGCGACGCGCGCGACGATCCGCAGGTCCGGTCCGATCATGTCGGTGGAAAGAAATCGAAGCGGGACGGCGGCCCCGAGCGCCGACAGGGGGCCGAACGCCGCCATATCGCGTCCGGCACCCAGCAGCCTCGGCGCCAGGTACAGCAGCACTTCATCGACCAGCCCTTCCCGGACGAGCGATCCGTTGAGTTTGTGCCCCGCTTCAACATGGAGCTCGTTGACCTCGCGCAGCGCGAGATCCTGCAACATGGCGGCGAGATCGACCTTTGCGCCCGGCCCTGGCCGATGAATCAGCGTCGCCCCCTTCGCCTCCAGCGCGGCTTGCCGTCCGGCGTCGGGCACCGCGTAGTAGATGGATGCACGGCGGGCGGGCTGGAACAACTTCGCGTCCACGGGCGTATCGAGCCGGCTGTCGATCACCACCAGCTGCGGCTGGCGCGTGGCGGCGACCAGCCGCACGTCCAGGCGTGGGTCGTCCTCCAGCACGGTGCCGATGCCGGTCAGCACCGCATCGGCACGGGCGCGCCAGGCATGGCCGTCCGCCCGCGCCGCTTCGCCGGTGATCCACTGGCTGGCGCCGTTCTCCAGCGCCGTCTTGCCATCGAGCGAGGCGGCGATTTTCAGGCGAACCCAGGGCGTCTTGCGCAGCATGCGGCTGAAGAAGCCGATGTTCAGGTCGCGCGACTCCGCGGCGCCTGGGCCGATTTCGACCTCGATGCCCGCTGCACGCAAGCGCTCGAAGCCTTGTCCGGCGACAAGTGCATTGGGATCGGCGAGCGAGGCGACAACTTTGTGGATACCCGCGGCGATCAATGCGTCGCAGCAGGGGCCAGTGCGCCCGTGGTGGGAGCAAGGCTCGAGCGTCACCCAGGCAGTTGCCTCCTGAACAGACCGACCGAGGGCTAGCGCATTGCTGAGCGCCATAACCTCCGCGTGGGGCCCACCGGCGCTTTGGGTGTGGCCCTGGCCGAGGACACGTCCCGAACTGTCGGTGATGACGCAGCCGACCCTCGGGTTCGGATTGGAAAGGGTCATCGCCTCCCGCGCGCAGCCCAAGGCCTGTTGCATGAAAGGAGGAGGCGGGTTCATCGCGCAATTGTCACGGACGAACGCCGCGGCAGGGCGCGGCACTCCGACCGGATCAAGCGCACGCGCCTATTTCCAGCAGTCGTCCCGGGATTTCGTCGCTGCCGCCACACCTCGTAAACCGGTCGATGTGAGGGTGTAGGAACCGCAGGCGTCCGCGGTCATCCCGCCGCCGGTCGTCGGCGCCATTGTGAGCGTGTAGGCGGTCGAGCTGGCCGTCACCGTCAGGCTGTAGAGGATATTGGCGCCGTCGGCAGGAGACCGCTGCAGGTTGGTAGGCATCGCGTCCGTCACCGTCTGGCCGGACCGCGCGCTGGAGTAGCTGTCGTTGGCCGAATAGAAGCGCTGCATGAACTGCGCCGCCTGCATCAGCTGCCCCCGCGCGTCGGCCCGCTTGCCACGCGCGATGTAGCTGCTGTAAGACGGCAACGCAATGGCCGCCAGGATCCCGACGATCGCAACCGTGATCATGATTTCGATCAGGGTGAAACCGCGGGCGCATGCCCGCGGCGCGGAGGAAGCGTGATGGTTCATGAGTGGCACCTGGGGTAAGAGCGCTGCATCCTAGCGCAGGAACAGTTGGCGCCACTGGTGTCGCACGTTTGGCGAAGGAACCGCGCAGGTGTTGGTCAGTTCGCAGCCGATCCTGATGATGGTGGCACCGGGCGCCCCGCCACCGACGTTGGCGTAGGTGATCGCCAGGTCGTCCTTGGACACGATGATCGAGACGTTCCGTCCGTCTGCCAGACCTTGCACCCCGCTGACCACCAGGTCGCTGGAAGTGACGTTGCCGTCGCCGTTGGTGTCGAGCACAGGCTTGGCTGGTCCGGCGCCGTTCAGCGCATCGATGATGTAAAAGTATCCGACGCCACTAGTCGGGGCGGCGCAGGGATCGAGCGACTCGTTGGCCGGGGAGAGGGTGTCCGCCACCACAAACCGGTCGGCCAGGATGTCCAGCGGATAAACGTTTCTCTGGCCAGAGTTCGGCAAGTTGATGAACCAGCCACGCTTGGGCGATGCACCGGTGTAGTCCACGGCGTTGGTCGAAATCGAGAAGTAGGTGTTGCCGCTCGCGGCGACGATCGCCGCGGAGATCGTCTGCTGGACCAGCGTCGAGGTGCTGGTCAGCGCCGAACCGGGCGGAATGATGCTCGCTCCGAAGGCCAGCTGGTCCCACACGCCATACAGGGATTGCGTCGCCGTGCTCGTGATATCGGGCACTTCATAGAACTTGCCGGTTCCGAACACGACCATGTAGCCCGGCTTTGGGTCGGACGTGCCGATGATCGGCAGCGGCAACACGCTCGGTGGCGCGGTGATCGGTTGAGTCGACCCGGCCGTGAGCAAGGGTTGGCCGCTCAGGTCGACGCCCCAGCTGCCGGAGCTGGCTGCGTTGAGGTTGAACTTCCACATGTTGCCCAACAGGTCGCCCGCGTAGGCGCCCACCACCTGCTGGTTGGCGTTGCGCACCAGACGAACGCCGCCCAGGCCGTTCTTGCTGCCGGTGGCACAAGCGCCGGAGCTGGTGTTGATCTCCTTGAGGAGGGCGCCCGTCTCCAGGTTCACCACGAACAGGCGGGCCTGGCAGGACTTGCTCTCGTACCCATTGCCGAACACGGCGATCCACTGGCCGCCGACGGTGACGCCGGCCTGGATGTCGGTGAGCACGTAGCCCAGTTCGGCGAAACTGATCAGGTTCGAATTCACCTCCCACAGCACGCTGGAAGCATTCATCCCGGTGGGCGAAGTGTTCAGGCTGGTCGCGTCGATGGCGAACACGGCAGCCCTGGGGCTGACGCCCGAGCTGCTCGGCGCGCCGGCTCCGGCGCCGGTCGAGCCCAGGACGATATTTGCCCACCCACTCTTGGAAGCCAGGTAAGCGTCGGTCTCCGAGTTCGGTCCGTCCACGTAGTACTGGTGGACATAGGCCTTGTCCGACAGCTTGCTCAGGGTCGGCAGCAACGCATTGGGCACATAGGCGAAGACTTCAATTCCTCCTGGAATGATCGGAATGTCGTTGGCGCCATAGGTGCCATCCCGGAAGGCATGCAGCATGCCGTCGTTGGCGCCCACGAAGAGCATGCCTTCGGCACGAGCCTTCTTGGCGGCCACGAAAGCCGGGTAAGTGCTCTGTCCCGTGACGGTCGTGGGCAGCTGGTCGTACTTCATGTCCAGCGAGTCCTTCACGAAGACCGGCGTCGAGTTGATGATGTCCCCCAGCACGGTCTGCCGGCCCCGGTAGATGGCCGACGGCGACGACGCGCTGGCGCTTGTGTCCTCGTTGGTCTTGTCGCCCCGCAGGTAATTGATCAGGCCGGTCGTGGCGCCAGCGCCCATCGCGGTGATCAGGCCGGACGGCATGCTGGAGTCGAACGGGACGGCGCGTGTGCCGCTGGTTGCGCCGTTGCCAACGAAGATGTTGCGGGCGGCCGCAGCGGGCATGGTCGATTTATAGGTTTTGGCGCCCGTCGCAAGGTCGGTGAAGAGCAGGGTTTCGACCTGCCATGCGATTGTGCTTTGGAAGGCAGTGGCCTGATCCAGGTTGTAGGCGACCACGTTGCCGGTCCAGGTGATCGGTGTGTACATCGGCGTGTACTTGCGGGTGTCCTTGGTCAGGCTGATCGTGGACACCGCCACGCCCGACTGCGTGCCTTCCTTGCCGCCGATGTCGGACATCATCTGCTGGACGGAACGGTTCAGTTCATCCGCGGTCCTGGCGTTGAGCAGCTTGCCGCGGCTGTTGACGGTCGCGTGCCACATGTCGTCGATCGCCGTCGGGTCGTTGGTGCTCGGGGTGGGCCAGTCGCGCGTTCGCGCCGCATTCCCGCTCAGCGATTGCAACACGGACGGGTCGGTCGCATCGAGCGTTCCGATCAGGCCCAGGCCGATGGCGTAGAAGTTCATGTGCTGCCAGAACGCCTCGTCCCCGGCGACCGGTTTCACGCTGTTCGGCAGGTCCGGCCGCAGGTCGGTCATCCAGTACTTCATGGCGACATCGGCCATGGTGTCCAGGTACTTGGTAGTGCTGCTCCGCGCGTCGCTGTAAGGGCCGATGGGGGTGTATGCGTAGGATTTGGGCTGTGTGATGAACGGCCCGGGGCTGCTGTCGGCGTCGCCCGTGCCTCCCAGGCTGAACGAATCGTTGTAGTAACCGTCAGTCATCAGCATCGAGTAGGAACGGCGGCAGCTTGCATGGCCTGCTTCTATTCCGGAAACGGAAATGCTGCGATCCCCTGTCGGCTTGTCAGCCCACGGGCCGCCGGCATCGGCGCGCTGGTAGTACTTGCCGACGTTGTCCAGCGCGATCCGGTTGGGGGTGTAACCGGATGCCGTGAGGCCATACAGCCACGTCAGGAATTCGCTCTGCACGGTGGGCGTGTAGAGCCGCACGCCGTTGTCCAGCTGGGGCGTAGAACCGCCGATCGTGTTCAGCGCACTCCAGCCGAGGCGGAAGGTCGGGTTCAGCGGCTGAAAAGCCAGGCCGACCCCAGTCTTCGCCATTTCCAGACGGGTGCCGTGATAGGCCTTCCAGTTCGCGTAGTTCTGAACCTCTTCGGCCCAGGTGCACACGTTACCCGCGCAGTCGGTGCGGTTGCGGAACTTCGGATAGCTGTAGCCGGAGCCTGTGACGTTCGGATAAGGAATCACCGTGGCGCCAGCCGCCAGCGGACTGCCCGCGTCGGGCGTGAAGCCGGCAGGCGTGCCGGTCGAAAAGTAGTCGCCAGCCGAAATCGGCCCCTTGCCGGCGGCGAAGCCGTTGGGATTGACCAGTCCGTCCCACTTCCTGTTGATGATCGTGGCGCTTCCGGTATTGGAACAGGTCAATTTGATGAGCGCACCAGTCCCCCCAGCGACGGTGACCGCAGTCGGGCAAAACGCGTAATTCCCACCTGTGAGCAAGGAGACGGAGTCAACGTAGTTCGTCGGAGAGAGAGTGGCTACGCCGGTGGCGGTGACGCCGCCGGTTGCCGCAGGGAAGGTGACGCTGGGGGGACTGGCGTAGCCCAGGCCACCCTGGAGATTGTCGACGCCGAAGATTGCGAACTTCGGATCGCGCGTGGCGGTATACGTTTGCGTGGTCGATGTGCCAGGGCAGCTCACGGTGGCGGTTGCATCGCTGGTATAGCCGCTGCCCGCGCTGGTGACCGTGAAGAATGCAACGCGTCGCGGAAAGGTAGTGCCTGTGGAAATGGTCGCAGACGCTGTCGCTCCCGTGCCACCGCCACCCGTAATATCTACCAAACAGACCGTGCCTGCGGCGACGGCGAATTTGTTGACGCTGTTGAGCGCTATTGAGATGATGCCCGTGGGCGCAGGGCCACCAACAGCAGTGCCTGTGGCCGTCACGTTCGGGGAACCGCCAGGCGAGCCGAAGGTGACGAGCAGACCGTCCGGGTTGGTGGGGTACAAGTTTCCTGGGGCGACGACGACATCACTGACTTCCTGCGTCGTTGCCGTCGTGGCTTGGCCGGTGGCGGCGGGGTTTGTGCGGCCGGTCGTGTAAAACGTGAGTGCCAAAGGAACGGCTGGAGACGGGCTGGTGGCTGGGTAGCCTCGTCCACGAATCACGGGATCGAGCGCGAGGGTGGCGACGGTGTACGGCGCGGTGGGCGGCGGCTTGTAGAAGTACTCGTTCCAGGACGAGATGCCGCTGGTCGATCCGGCTGCCTTCGGAGTGCTGTCCGCATTGACCCGAATCTTGTATGTGACCCTGGGATCGTAGTACATCAGGTTCACATCCGGAGACTGGCGGTAGAACTCTTTTGTCGAAGATGTCAGAGGATCGGTCCAGATGCAACCGGTACCGCCAGTGCATTCCGTGTCATCGTTGGGGCCCCGGTTGCCCTGGTAGCCCGCACCTCCGCCGTACTGGTAGATGGCGGTGGAGTTCATCGAGCCCGAGTCATCGAAGATGAAGACGATGTTGGGCTGGACAGACGCCGTGCGGGACAGCAGCGGGTCCTGCGCCATCTGGGCGTGCAGGGTGACGGCGTTGGTGGCGAGCACCGCGGCCCCCAGCATCCATTTCAGGTGACGTTGGAACATGCTTGTTCTCCTCATTGGATTTCCAGGGTTGACTGCATCCATACTTCGCTGCCTTCGGGACGGGCAGTGCCGCTGGCGACTTCCGGCCCGAAACCGCGGGCCGTGATCAGAAAGGTGGTGGTGGTCGTCAGGCCGTTGCTGGCGGCATTGACCACCGGGACTTCTTCCATGACGCACTCCGGCATGCGGGCGAAAGTTGCGGATGCCAGGTTGACGGACGCGCTGGGGAGCACGAACACACCGGTGCGCGTTGTATCCCAGTTGGTGGTGTCCACGCCAAGCGGCGGCTTCTGGGCGGCCTGCACGACAAGGAGGGGCGGAAGCGGCGTGCCGTTTGTCGTACGCTTGACGATCGCATCTTCGCAGTAGCGCAAGGCGACCTCCGCCGCCTGACTGGCCAGCTGGGTCGTGCGCACGTTGCCGGACACGCTTTCGCTGGACAGCGAGTTGCGAAAGCTGAAGGTCGCCAGCAGCGAGATCACCACCAGCATCACGAGGGCGATGATCAGGACAACGCCGCGCTGGCGTCGCGCAGGGTTGGGGCGGGTTGTGCGGCAGGGGCTCATTGACAGCTCTTTCAAGAGGCAATCCGGTTTCGCAACACCACGGTGGTCGTATAGGCACGCCGCAGCCGCAAGTCGGGCGGAGCGGTATTGAGCGAACCGTCGCACTGGAAGTACCGGGCCGATTCGGCCGACGGCGCCAGGGGCTTGTCGCTGCGGACGACCAGGCAGACACGTACGGTCGCCACCTTGGCCCAACGATCCGCCACCGGCAGCGCCAGGAGGCCTGCGTCCGCGGGCGCGATGATGTCGGACGCGGTGAGGTAACCGGCCACTGTCAGCGTGGTGCCGGCAGTGGACGGGGCAACGCCGTAGGTGATCTGCATGTCCTCGACGTTCTCGACCAAGGCCTGGGCGGCGCCGCCATTGCCCTTGCAGTACAGGTTGCCGGTGTCGACGTAAAAGCGGTTGTCGGCAATGGCGTAGGTCACGCTCGTGGGTTTGACGGAAGCAACGGTCGCGCTCCACGCGTTCACAGTGCTGATGACAAAGGTCAGCGTTTGGCCGAGGCAATCGGTGGGCGCGAAAGTTGGGGTGCCCGTGGGAACAGTGTTGTAGCGATCGGCTTCATAAGCCACGGCCAGCGAGTCGGCGCCGCTGGCGCCGCAGGCCAGCGCGCTGATCGACGCGGCGGCCGGGTCGGTGAATTTGCTGTCGCAGCCCCGGATTGCCCAGGTCGTCGCGTCGAACACCGGATTGCGCGGCGTGCCTATGCCGTATCCGTTCTGCTTCGGATTGTTGCCGGCCATCCGGATGTGCTGGGTCAGGATTGCCAGGGCCGCCTGTGCGTCCTCATTCATCCGGCCTTGCGCCTGCGTGGATCCGCTGGCCGAGACGGAGCCGAGGTAGGCGCCGATCACGGCCAACATCAGGACAAGCCCGATCACCAGCGACACCAGCAGTTCGACCAGCGTCAGGCCCCGCTCGCGCGACGGACCATGGGGGATGCGTGCAGCTTGTTTCATAGCTTGAACCGGATGTGAATGCAACGCGGTGTGCCCGTATAGGTGCCGGAAGCCGGGCATTCGTCGTTGTTCTGATTGATCGCGGCGGACGTCGACGGCTCCTGCCACAGTATCCACAGGTCGCCCTCGCGCGCGCTGCAGGCGCCGTTGCAGACCATCCTCATACCGCCCAGCGGGAGTTCCCTGCGAATTTCGGCGTTGCTGTCGGATTTGTCCTTGCTGGCGATCGCCACAGCGTCGCAAGTGGGATAAGCGCAGCTGGCGATGGCAGCCGTGGTGTTGAATGTCATCGTCTCGTTGTATGACCCGGCCTGGAAACCGGCGATGTTGGCGCGCATCCGCTCGACGTGGCCGGCCCCAAGCATGACCGCCGTGGCGCGATAGGCTGACAGCTTGGGCAGCTGCACCGCGTAGGCCATCATTCCGGCCAGCGACAGCATGCCGAACGACAGGATGAGGATCGTGACCAGTACCTCGATCAGCGAGGAGCCTTTTTGCACGAATGTCGTTTTCATGGGCATGTCCCGTCGTCTGAGATGCGTGCCCGTCCGCTCAGGCTGATGCAGACCACCCGTTTCTGGGCGGCATCAAACTGGCCGCCGCCAAAATTCAGCTTGGTCGTGGCGCCGTCCTGCAGTCGTCCGGTCGCAGTGAACTTGAATGTGGTCGATGCGGTTGCCGTGCTTTCCAGCATGGAGTCCATCCCGACAAGCGCCGATTGCACACGCAGCGTCGTGTCATTCGTCGTCCATGTGTTGGTGCCGTCGCGGTCCGAGAAGACTAACCAGCCGGTTGCCCATCCCTTACCCGTCGTGCCGGCATCGGCCGCGCAAGCCGGTGGCGCAGCCTCAGGATTGTCGCTTCGACACATGACGACCCGGCCGCCGCGGCGAATCGCCTCGCTGCGGGCGTAGCGCAGGTCGCCCAGGAACGTGTTCACGCTCCCCGACATGGTATTGGTCCTGATCATCCGCAGGAATGAGGGTCCGGCGAGCGTGGCCAGGATGGCTGCGATGGCCAGGGTCACCAGCAACTCGATCAGTGTGAAACCATGCTGTTTGCGCATGACACGGAGTGTTGCCGCAAATGCGAAGGGGCTGCATGCGCTTCAGACGGGAGGTTGTGCGCGCTGGACCAGCGGCAGCCCAGCGCCGCAACCGCATTCGCTGAGCTGTGCATTTTTCACAAGTTCAGATGTGCCTTTTTCCAGGTTCTGCAACCGCGCGGCGACTATCTTCGTGCCATGCACAAAAACACCACCACATCCTTCGCTTTCTCTTCAATCCACTTTGATGCCTTGTCCAGGGTCGCCGCGAACGGGCAGCGCGGCTTCAGCTTGATTGAATTGATGATCGTCGTGGCCGTCGCCACGGTTCTCTTGGGTTTCGGGATTCCCTCTATGACAGCCTTGATGAATTCGAACAAACTCACTTCCGCGACAAATGCATTGATGTCGTCGATGCGCCTGGCCCGCAGCGAGGCTTTCAAACGAAACAGCCGGGTTGTGGTGTGCAAGTCGCGCGACGGCGTGACTTGCACACCCACTGGCGGGTGGGAGCAAGGCTGGCTGGTCTTCCACGACACCAACGCCGATGGCGTGCATGACGAGAACGAAGTCATCATCGAGCGCGGAAATCCTCTGCCAGCCACGGTGCGGCTGACCGGCAATTCGACCGTTGGAAAGTACATCTCCTTCGTCGCGAGCGGTTCGACGCGGTTGATGGGCGGCGGCTTCCAGGCGGGAACCCTCACTGTTTGCAACCTGTCCCTTGAAGCTGGCGAGGCGCGCCAGATCGTGCTCAACGCCGTCGGACGGCTACGCGTGCAGAAGGTTGCAGTGCCGATCTGCGCCTAAGCGTCATTTCCGCACCTCGTCCACGAGGGTCTTGAAGTCGTCGATGTCCTCGAAGCTGCGGTAGACGCTGGCGAAGCGGACGTATGCCACCTTGTCGAGCTTCTTGAGCTCGCGCATCACCAGTTCTCCGATCCGTGTCGAGGGGATCTCACGAGCTCCGAGATTGAGCAGTTTTTCCTCGATCCGCTCGACCGCGCCGTCCACCTGCTCGGTGCTCACCGGCCGTTTGCGCAAGGCGAGCTTCATGGACGCCAGCAGCTTGGCCCGTTCGAATTCGATGCGGCGCCCATCCTTTTTCACGACCGAGGGAAAGTTGACGTCCGGCCGCTCGTAGGTGGTGAACCGCTTTTCGCAAGCGGCGCACTGCCGGCGCCGCCGGATGAAGTCGCCGTCCTCCGCCATGCGCGTTTCCACCACCTGGGTGTCGACGTTGCTGCAGAACGGGCATTTCATGCGCTATCGATCAGCCGTAGACCGGGAAACGGCGCGTCAATGCGTGCACTTTTTCACGGGCCGCGGCAATGTTGCCGGGGTCGCGGGGGCGGTCAAGGACATCCGCGATCAGGTGGGCCGTCATCCGCGCTTCTTCCTCGCGGAAACCGCGCGTGGTGAGCGCCGGCGTGCCGATGCGCACGCCGCTGGTCACCATCGGTTTTTCCGGGTCGTTGGGGATCGCGTTCTTGTTGATCGTCATGTGCGCATCGCCCAGCACCGCTTCGGCTTCCTTGCCGGTGATTCCCTTGGACCGCAGGTCGACCAGCATCACATGGCTTTCGGTCCGGCCGCTGACGATCCGCAGGCCCCGCTGGACCAGCGTTTCCGCGACAACGATCGCGTTCCTGGCCACCTGTTGCTGGTAGGCCTTGAATTCCGGCGCCAGTGCCTCCTTGAAGGCCACCGCCTTGGCCGCGATCACGTTCATCAGCGGGCCACCCTGGAGACCGGGGAAGATCGCGCTGTTGATGGCCTTTTCGTGCTCGGGTTTCATCAGGATGATGCCGCCGCGCGGGCCTCGCAGGCTTTTGTGGGTGGTCGAGGTGACAACGTCCGCATGCGGGACCGGGTTGGGGTAGACCCCGGCGGCGATCAGGCCGGCGTAGTGGGCCATGTCCACCATGAAGATCGCCCCGACCGCCTTGGCGACCCGGGCGAACCGCGCGAAGTCGATGCGCAGCGAGTAGGCCGAGGCGCCGGCGATGATCAGCTTTGGCTTCGATTCATGCGCCTTGCGCTCCATCGCGTCGTAGTCGATCTCTTCTTTCTCGTTCAGGCCATAACTCACCACGTTGAACCACTTGCCGCTCATGTTCAGCGCCATGCCGTGGGTCAGGTGACCGCCTTCGGCCAGGCTCATGCCCATGATCGTGTCGCCGGGCTTCAGGAAGGCCAGGAAAACGGCCTGGTTGGCCTGGGCTCCGGAATGAGCCTGGACGTTCGCGGCGTCGGCCCCGAACAATTGCTTGACTCGGGCCAGCGCAAGCGTCTCGGCGAGGTCCACATACTCACAGCCGCCGTAGTAGCGCTTGCCGGGATAACCCTCAGCGTATTTGTTGGTCAGCTGGGTGCCCTGGGCGGCCATCACCGCCGGCGAAGCGTAGTTTTCGCTGGCGATGAGCTCGATGTGCTCTTCCTGGCGCCTGTTTTCGGCCTGGATGGCGGCCCAAAGCTCGGGGTCGGTCTGTTCGACAAGGATGTTGCGGTGGTACATGGCAGTCCTGAATGACGTGGGCCTTGCATATGGATAGACAAGGGCTGCCCAGGCGAACGGCTGAACACCGGCGGACCGGCGGTGCGCTTCCCAGTGGTTTTGCAGGGGAGCCCTGCCCGGATTCCACGTCAGCGCCGGCTGTTCCGGTCGGGAACGCCGCGCCTATCGCCAGTCGCGCACGATGCCAGTTTAACTGGACGCCGCCGTTCAGGACAGCGACAGGGCCGCCACCTTGTCGTCGACCGCCTTGGGCTCGACCGGCGTGTCGATGGTGCGGATGGCCGGCGGGGTGGCCAGGGGCACGGTGCGGCCGGCGGCTACCTGGCGCAGGCGGGCGTGTTCCGCCATGACCTTGTCGGCATAGCCGCCGTCGTCGCCCAGGTTGGCGGCGCCGACGTAGAACTTCAGGCCGGCATTGAGCGAGCCAGCCCGCTGGATGCACTCCTGCAGCACCTTGACCCCGACTCGCAGGTTGGTGACCGGGTCGAAGGCGGCCAGCTTGCCACCGAAGCTTTCGTACTTGTCGCTGTGGATGCCGGTCATCACCTGCATCAGGCCCTGGGCGCCGACCGGGCTCT
>JAYUHN010000419.1:0-3522 GCA_043766965.1 Ramlibacter sp.
CTCGCCTTGCGCGCCATCAATGTCAACGATTCCGTCACCAAATCCAAGTTTGACAACCTCTACGGATGCCGCGAGTCGTTGGTAGACGCCATCAAACGCGCCACCGACGTGATGATTGCCGGCAAAGTCGCCCTGGTGGCCGGCTACGGCGACGTGGGCAAGGGTTCGGCCCAGGCCCTGCGCGCCCTCTCGGCCCAGGTGTGGGTCACTGAAGTGGACCCGATCAACGCCCTGCAAGCGGCGATGGAAGGTTACAAAGTCGTGACCATGGAATACGCCGCCGACAAGGCCGACATCTTCGTCACCACCACCGGCAACAAGAGCGTGATCCGCCACGAGCACATGGCCGCCATGAAGGACCAGGCGATCGTCTGCAACATCGGCCACTTCGACAACGAGATCGACGTCGTGGCGATCGAGAAGTACCAGTGGGAAGAGATCAAGCCGCAGGTGGATCACATCACCTTCCCGGACGGCAAGAAGATCATCCTGCTGGCCAAGGGCCGCCTGGTGAACCTGGGCTGCGGCACCGGGCACCCCAGCTTCGTGATGTCATCGTCCTTCGCCAACCAGACGATCGCCCAGATCGAGCTGTTCACCAAGCCGGACGCTTACCAGTCCGGCAAGGTGTACGTGCTGCCCAAGCACCTCGACGAAAAAGTCGCGCGCTTGCACCTGAAGAAGGTCGGCGCCATGCTGACCGAGCTGACCGATGAGCAGGCGGCCTACATCGGCGTGGAGAAGACCGGCCCCTATAAGGCGGACTCGTATCGCTATTGATGCGTCCTCCCGGCGAAAAGATTCGTCATCCCCGCAAGCCTGCCCCCGCGAAGGCGGGGGGCGGGGACCCAGAGCGTCCGGAAGCGGGAGCCCTGGATTTCCCGCCTCCGCGGGCATGACGGCTCGACGTTGCCGGTATTCAGCATGAGAGCGGACCAGCTTCTCGTGGAACGCGGTCTGGCGAGCTCGCGCTCGCAGGCGCAGCGGCTGATCGCTGCCGGCGTCCAGTGGCTGGCGCCGGCGGGCTGGAAAGCCGTCGGCAAGAACGGCGACGAGCTTCCACTGGCCGCCGAGATCGAGCTGCTCGATGCTTCCGAGGCGCGCTATGTGTCGCGTGGGGGTCTGAAGCTGGAGGCCGCGCTGAAGGCTACCGGGGTCGAAGTGAATGGCAGGAACTGCCTGGACGTCGGCCAATCCACTGGCGGCTTCACCGACTGCCTGCTGCAGCACGGCGCCGGACAGGTTGTGGGGATGGACGTTGGCCAGGGACAGCTGCACGCCAGCATGCGTGGGGACGCCCGGGTGGTCTGCATCGAACAGGTCAATGCACGCAACCTGGATGCTGCGTCGTGGATGGCGGGTGAAGGACGGCCCGCTAACGCGGCTTCGCAGTTCGATCTCGTCGTGGCCGATGTGTCCTTCATCTCGCTGACGCTGGTGTTGCCTGCGATCGTTCCGCTGGCCAGGCCGGGAGCGCAGCTGCTGCTGCTGGTGAAGCCGCAGTTCGAACTGCAGCCGGCGCAGATCGGCAGGCATGGGCTGGTCAAGGACGCAGCTTGCTACCTGGTCGTCGAACAGCGCGTGCGCGAGTGCTGCGCCGCCCTTGGGCTGCAGGTCCGCGCCTGGCTCGACAGTGCCATTACCGGTGGCGACGGCAACCGAGAATTTTTTGTCCACGCGAACAAGCCATGAGAACGGAGCGGAGATGACGAACTTGAACGCCGCCGGGTCCACATTCCACCTCAGTTTCGAATTCTTCCCGCCCAAGACGGCCGAAGGCGCCGACAAGCTGCGCACCGCGCGCAAAGCGCTCTATGCGCTGCAGCCGGAGTTCTGCTCGGTCACCTATGGCGCGGGCGGTTCGACGCGGGGAGGCACTTTCGGCACGGTCTCGGAAATCCTGGCGGAAGGCGTGGCGGCCGCTTCGCACTTTTCCTGCGTTGGCGCCACCCAGGGTTCGCTGCGCGAACAACTCGGCACGCTCAAGGCCATGGGTGTCCGGCGGCTGATCGCCTTGCGCGGCGACCTCCCCAGCGGTTACGGCGCCGGCGGTGGATTCCAGTACGCAAGCGACCTGGTCGCTTTCGTGCGGGCCGAGACCGGCCGCGACTTCCACATCGAAGTTGCCTGCTATCCGGAAGTGCACCCGCAGGCCCGCTCACCCGAAGCCGACCTGCAGGCATTCGCCGCCAAGGTGAGCGCCGGCGCGGACTCGGCGATCACCCAGTATTTCTATAATCGCGACGCCTATTCGCGCTTCGTGGACGATGCGCGCCGGGTGGGCGTCCAGGTGCCGGTGGTGCCGGGCGTCATGCCAATCACCAGTTCGACCCAGTTAATGAGATTCTCCGATGCGTGCGGTGCCGAAATCCCGCGCTGGATCCGGCTACGGCTGCAGGATTTTGGCGACGACAGCGCGTCGATCCGCGCTTTCGGACTCGATGTCGTGAGCGAGTTGTGCGAACAGTTGCGCGCGGTTGGCGCGCCGGGGCTGCATTTCTACACCATGAACCAATCGGCGGCGACGCTGGAAATCTGCAGGAGACTGGGCCTATGAACGGACGGTGGTCAAAGCTGTCGAGGCAGGCGATCAGTGTCGCCGTGCTCGGCTGTGGATTCGGCGCGGCGCAGGCGCAGCAAGGCTTCGATGATTGGGAGCCCGGGGGCGTTACCGCCATCGACGCCGTTGCCGGGGCGTCCTTGTTCGCCATTGCCGCGCCCAAAGAAGCTCGAACCTGGCTCCAGACCGGTGTCGCTTCCTGGTACGGTGACCGCTTCCACGGCCGCAAGACGGCCAGCGGCGAAGCATTCGACATGAATGCATTGACCGCCGCGCACCCGAAGCTGGCGTTCGGCAGCTGGGTGCGGGTTCGCAACCTGCTCAATGGCCGTAGCGTCGACGTCCGCATCAACGACCGCGGCCCGCACATCAAGCAGCGGGTGATCGATCTCAGCCGCGCGGCTGCCGAGGCGCTCGGCCTGGCGGATCAGGGCACACGCCAGGTGGAGATCACGCTGCTGGACACGCTTCGCTGAGACGAAAAGCCGCCCCCTGGCTCATTGCCTGATACGTTTCGAGGAAAACTTCCGCTCGCGCTGCGGCTGGCGCGCGCCGCTCAGCGCTCGTCGTAGCTGACCGTCAGCCTCCGCGTCAGCGGTCGCGACTGGCAGGTGAGCACGAAGCCTTTGTCGATTTCCCATTGCTCGAGGGTGAAGTTTTTCTCCATTTCGACCTGGCCTTCGAGCACCCGGGCCCGGCAAGTGCAGCAGACGCCGTTCTTGCAGGAGTAGGGCAGGTCAAGCCCTGCCTCCAGCGCCACGTCGAGCAGAAGCTCGCGCGAGCCCATGCTCAGCGAGTGTGTCTTGCCGTCGAGAACGATCTCGAGCCGCGTCCTGGAAGCAGAAGCATCGATGCCGTCGGGCGCGGCGGGTGACGGCGCGGTCCCAGTCGGGCTTGCAGTCGCAGAAGTCGTTTCTGCGAGTGCTGCATCCGCGTAGAAGCGCTCCGCATGCACGCGTTCC
>JAYUHN010000420.1:0-3496 GCA_043766965.1 Ramlibacter sp.
GTTCACGACCTCGAAGTTGTTGCACTGGAGCACGACGGTGACGATGTTCTTGCCGATGTCGTGCACGTCGCCCTTCACGGTGGCGATGACGATCTTGCCTTTCGCCTTGACCTCCTCGCCGGCCGCCGCCTGCAGCTTCTTTTCTTCCTCGATGTAGGGGATCAGGTGCGCCACCGCCTGCTTCATCACCCGGGCCGACTTCACCACCTGGGGCAGGAACATCCTGCCCTGGCCGAACAGGTCGCCGACGATGTTCATCCCCGCCATCAACGGTCCTTCGATCACGTGCAGCGGCCGGCCGCCCTTGGCCAGCACCGCTTGGTAGGCCTCTTCGGTGTCTTCCACGATGAAGTCCGTGATGCCGGAGACAAGCGCGTGCGAGAGGCGCTGTTCCACCGTTCCCGCGCGCCATTCGTTGCGCTTGCTGTCGTCCTTGGCGCCGCTCCTGGCCGATTCCGCGATCTCCACCAGCCGCTCGCCGGCATCCGGTCGCCGATTGAGCACCACGTCCTCGACCCGCTCGCGCAGCGCCGGCTCCAGCTCGTCGTAGACGCCGACCATGCCCGCATTGACGATGCCCATGTCCATGCCGGCCTGGATCGCGTGGTACAGGAACACCGTGTGGATCGCCTCACGCACCGGGTCGTTGCCGCGGAAGGAAAAGCTCACGTTGGACACACCGCCGCTGACCTTGGCTCCCGGCAGGTTCTGCTTGATCCAGCGCGTGGCGTTGATGAAGTCGACTGCGTAGTTGTTGTGTTCCTCGATGCCGGTGGCGATGGCGAAGATGTTCGGATCGAAGATGATGTCTTCCGGCGGAAAGTCGACCTCGTCCACCAGGATGCGATAGGCCCGCTCGCAGATCCGGATCTTGCGTTCGTAGCTGTCGGCCTGGCCCTTTTCGTCGAAGGCCATCACGACCGCGGCGGCCCCGTAGCGACGAACCAGCGTCGCCTGCCGCTTGAATTCGTCCACGCCTTCCTTCATCGAGATCGAGTTGACGATGCCCTTGCCCTGCATGCAGCGCAGGCCGGCCTCGATCACTTCCCACTTGGACGAGTCGACCATGATCGGCACCCTGGCGATATCCGGTTCGCTGGCGATCAGGTTCAGGAAGCGGACCATCGACGCTTTGCTGTCCAGCATGGCTTCGTCCATGTTGATGTCGATCACCTGCGCGCCGTTTTCGACCTGCTGGCGCGCCACCGCCAGCGCCTCCTCGAACTGGCCGTTCAGGACCATGCGTGCGAAGGCTTTCGAGCCGGTGACGTTCGTCCGCTCGCCGATGTTGACAAATAAAGTTCTTGGGGACAGACCTTCAGCTCTGAGCCCCTCTGACTGAAAGCTTGGGGACAGACCTTCAGCTCTGAGCCCCTCTGACTGAGACGAGGAGATCAACACGGGCTCGAGGCCCGAAAGCTTCATGGAAGGAACGGAATGGTCCGGCATCTGGCTCACCTTGCTGTCGCCCGCAGGTGCGGGAATGGAGGTGAGCGCCGTTAGAAAACTCGAGCCTGGCGACCGGTGACGGCCGCTGCAGCGCTCCTCGAGTTGCCGCGATTTTACAGCCGTCGCGTGGATGCGGGGCCAAAACGCAGTTTCATGTCATCCCGGCCTGCGAGCCGGGATCCAGAGAGTTGGTGGAGCGGAAATACCGTCAAACAAGAGAACGCCGGCGCCTTCCTTGATACCGCTCCCTGGTTGGCGCGCCAACGTGGATGCCGGGTCAGGCCCGGCATGACAACGGGTTGTTGCCGTCCCGGCCAACAGCCGTCGTCCCGCCAACAGCTGTCATCCCGGCCTGCGAGCCGGGATCCAGGGACGACGCTTCAGGCCTGCATCCGCAACCGCCGCGCCGCCTCTTCATCACGCGCGGCATCGATCTCGCGCATCACGCCGCTCAGGTCGACGCTGCCTCGCTGCTGCTCGAAGCGGCCGGTCAGAACGGTCTCGGTGCTCAGCACGCCGCGCTGATACAGCTGCCACATCTCGGCGCCGTACTGCGTGCGCAGCAGTTCGGGCGCGAACCGGCCGAAGAAGTCCCGCAGGTTGGCGACGTCGCGCAACAACATTCGCGGCGCGTGGTTGTTGCCCGCCGCGTCGATTGCCTGCGGCAGGTCGATGATCACCGGCCCGTCGGCCGCCAGCAGGATGTTGAATTCCGACAAATCGCCGTGCACCACGCCCGCGCACAACATCCGCACCACTTCCTGCAGCAGCGTCGCATGGTGCCGCCGCCCCTCTTCGGCGCTGAACGACACATCGTTCAACCGCGGCGCCGCGTCGCCATGGGCGTCCGTCACAAGCTCCATCAGCAGCACGCCGTCCCAGAAGTTGTGCGGCTTGGGCACCCGCACGCCGGCGCCGGCCAGCCGGTACAGCGCATCGACCTCGGCGCTTTGCCAGGCAGCTTCCGCCGCCTCCCGGCCGAAGCGGGTGCCCTTGGCCATGGCGCGCGCCTGCCGGGTGTTCTTGACCTTCCGGTTTTCGGTGTAGTCGACCGCCTGGCGGAAGCTGCGCTGGTTCGCTTCCTTGTAGATCTTGGCGCACAGCGTCTCGTCCCCGCGGCGCACCACATACACCATCGCCTCCTTGCCGCTCATGAGCTGGCGGACGACGGTGTCGATCAGGCCCTCGTCGATCAGGGATTGCAGGCGCTTCGGGGCTTTCATGCCCCATTGTCCCTTGCCCCGCAATGGCGCGCCCCAACCGACGCCTTTGCGCCTCTACGCCGCTTCCTTGTAGAAGAACTCGCGCCGCACTGAACGCGCGGCCAGCGGTTCGATGGCTTCCCGGATGGCGCCGATGTGTTCCGGGGTGGTGCCGCAGCAGCCCCCCACGATGTTGACGAGGCCGTCCGCGGCAAACTCCCGCAGCAGGCGCGAGGTCACCTCCGGCGTCTCGTCGAAACCGGTTTCGCTCATCGGGTTGGGCAGGCCCGCATTGGGGTAGCAGCTGATGAATGTGTCCGCCGCCACCCGATGCAGCTCCTGGATATAAGGGCGCATCAGCGCCGCACCCAGCGCGCAGTTCAGGCCGACGGCAAGTGGCTGGGCGTGTCGCACGCTGTGCCAGAACGCGGTGACGGTCTGGCCGCTGAGGATGCGGCCGGACGCGTCGGTGACGGTGCCGCTGATGATCAGCGGCAGCCGCTCGCCCGACTTGGCGAAATACTCGTCCACCGCGAACAGGGCGGCCTTGGCGTTGAGCGTGTCAAAGATGGTTTCGACCAGCAACAGGTCGCTGCCGCCTTCGACCAGGGCCTCGACCTGTTCGTAGTAGGCGGCACGCAAGGTCTCGAAGTCCACGTTCCGCGCGCCCGGGTCGTTGACGTCGGGGCTGATGCTCGCCGTCTTGGGCGTCGGGCCGAGAGCACCGGCGACGAAGCGTGGACGGTCCGGGGTGGAGTACTTGTCCGCCGCGCCACGGGCGATGCGGGCTGCCTCCAGATTCATTTCCCGTGCCAGCGGCCCAAGCCCGTAATCGTCCTGCGCGA
>JAYUHN010000421.1:0-3483 GCA_043766965.1 Ramlibacter sp.
CCCGTTCGAGCAGCAATGGGTCAGCCGGGTCCACAAGGCCCTTAAGGCGGCCGAGGCCCGCGGCGAGATCGAATACAAGGCCAGCGAGAACGTCTCCAACGCCGACTACGAACGGGTGATGCGCGAGTACGCCACCGGCGGCAACCAGCTGATCGTCGGCGAGTCGTTCGCGGTGGAAGCAGCGGCCCGCAAGGTCGCCAAGGACTTTCCGAAAACCTGGTTCCTGATGGGATCGTCGGGCAAGCCCCAGGCGCCGAACTTCAGCGTGTTCGACAACTACATCCAGGAGCCGGCCTATCTGTCCGGAATGGTCGCCGGTGGCGTCACCAAGACCAACAAGATCGGCATGGTCGGCGGCTTCCCGATCCCGGAGGTGAATCGCCTGATGCACGCCTTCATGGCCGGCGCCAAGGAAACCAACCCCAAGGTGGAATTCACCGTCAGCTTCATCAACAGCTGGTTCGATCCACCAAAGGCCAAGGAAGCCGCCTTCGCCATGATCGACAAGGGCGCCGACGTGCTGTATGCCGAGCGCTTCGGCGTCTCGGACGCGGCCAAGGAGAAGGGCAAGCTGGCCATCGGCAACGTGATCAACACCCAGGACAAGTATCCCGACACGGTGGTGTCTTCGGCGCTCTGGAACATGGAACCGACCATCGACCGCGCCCTGAAAGCCGTGAAGGATGGCAAGTTCACGCCCGAAGATTACGGTTCGTTCTCGATGATGAAGCACAAGGGGTCGGAGCTGGCGCCGCTGGGCACGTTCGAGAAAAAGGTGCCGGCCGACGTCGTGGCCAAGGTCAGGGCCAAGGAGAAGGCGATGCTTGACGGCAAGTTCGACGTCAAGGTCGACGACACGCCGCCGAAGTCGACGGCCAAGTAGGGCGTCGGCGCAGGTCTGACGCACGGTGGGCAACGAGACGGTCCTGCGCCTGTCGGGTATCACCAAGCGCTTCGGCGCGCTGGTCGCCAACGACGCGATTTCGCTGGAGCTGAAAGCGGGCGAGGTGCTGGCCCTGCTGGGGGAAAACGGCGCCGGCAAATCGACGCTGGTGTCGATCCTGTTCGGCCATTACACGGCCGACGCCGGCAGTATCGAAGTCTTCGGGCGACCCTTGCCGGCCGGCAACCCGCGCGCGGCGCTGGCCGCCGGCATCGGCATGGTGCACCAGCATTTCATGCTCGCAGACAACCTGACGGTGCTGGACAACGTGACGCTGGGCGGCGAGCCGCTCTGGCAGCCCTTTACGCGGCGTGCAGCGGCGCGGGCGCGGCTGCTCGAGGTCGGCGCGCGCTTTGGCCTGCAGGTGGCCCCGGATGCGCGTGTCGGCACCCTGTCGGTGGGGGAACGGCAGCGGGTCGAGATCCTGAAGGCGCTGTACCGCGGCGCGCGCGTCCTGATCCTCGACGAGCCGACGGCGGTGCTGACGCCGCAGGAGGCAGAAGCGCTCTTTGCAACGCTGGCCCAGATGGTGGCGCAGGGGCTGTCGATCATCTTCATCAGCCACAAGCTGGACGAGGTGCTGCGGGTTTCGCACCGGATCGCAGTACTGCGCGCCGGACGGCTGGTGGCGCAGGCGAAGGCGGCGGAATCGACGCAGGCGCAGCTGGCCCAATGGATGGTCGGGCAGGCGGTCGCGCTGCCGCAGCGTTCGCGGGCGCAGTCGGTTGGCGAAGCGGTCTGCATGCTGGATGGCGTCGACGCGGGCGACGGACGAGAGCGGCTCAGGCAGCTATCGCTGTCGCTCAACGCCGGTGAGATCACAGCCATCGCAGGCGTTTCGGGCAACGGGCAGCTCACACTGGCCAACCTGCTGTGCGGCACGGTCGCCGTCCGGGCCGGTCGCATGACGCTGCTCGGCGCCCCGCTGCGCCCTGATCCTGCGTGGCTGGTCGATCGCGGGGTCGCGCGCATTCCCGAAGACCGTCACGGCACTGGCGTGGTCGGTGACCTCCCGGTGTGGGAGAACGCCGTCGCAGAACGGCTGCGGACCAGTTTTTCCAGCGGGTTGTGGGTGCGTCGACGCGCCGCGCGGCTGCATGCGCAACGCATCGTGGAAGCATTCGACGTTCGCGGCGGCGGGCCGCTGACAGCGACGCGCGCGCTCTCGGGTGGCAATATGCAGAAGCTGATCCTGGGCCGGGCCCTGCTCGCGCCCGACGGCCGGACGCCGTGCCTCATCGTGGCCCACCAGCCCAGCTGGGGGCTCGACATCGGCGCAGTGGGTTTTGTACAGCAGCAACTGGTTGCCGCCCGGGATGCGGGCGCCGCGGTGCTGCTGATCTCGGACGATCTGGATGAAGTGCTGGCGCTGGGCGACCGCATCGCGGTGATGCATGCGGGCAGCCTGACGCCCGCACGCGAAGCATCGCAGTGGACCCGCGAGGCCATCGGGCTCGCGATGGCGGGCGCAACGGTGACGGCGGGGGTGACGGCGGGCGCGGACGCGGGGGCTGTTCACCGTCACCCCCGCGCAGGCGGGGGTCCAGATGGACAGGCTGCCCTGGGTTCCCGCCTCCGCGGGAATGACGACAGCGCAGGCGGGGGGCCAGATGAAAGGAATGCCCCTGGTTCCCGCCCGCCGCCTGCGCGGGGGCAGGCACGCGGGAATGACGAACACGGGCACAGCGAGGACCTTCAGTGAGGCTTGAAAAGCGCACCGAGGTTTCGCCGGCCGCATTGGTGCTGGCGCCGATCGCCGCCATCGCCTTCACCATGCTGGTGAGTTCGCTGCTGGTGCTCTGGGCCGGCGCGCCGGTCGGACCGACCTGGGCCGCGTTGCTGCGAGGCGGGTTCGGTTCCGTGTTCGCCTGGAGCGAGACGCTGACGCGCGCGACGCCTTTGGTCCTGACCGGACTGGCCGTGACGGTGGCCTTCAAGGCGCGGCTCTTCAACATCGGCGCCGAAGGCCAGCTGTATGCCGGGGCGCTAGCCGCGGTCGCTGTCGGCGGCCTGCATGACGGCAACGGATCCGCCTTGCCGTCGGCGCTGCTGTTTGTCCTCATGCTGGCAGCGGCAGCGTTGGCCGGCGCGATGCTACTGCTCGTGCCGGCGTTGCTGAAGGCGCGGCTGGGGGTCGATGAGGTGGTCACCACCCTGCTGCTCAACTTCATCGTGCTGCTCGGCGTCTCGGCGTTGCTGGATGGACCGATGAAAGACCCGGCCGCGATGGGCTGGCCGCAAAGCGTGGCGCTGCTGCCCGAACTGGAACTGGGCAAGCTGGTTGCCGGCACGCGGGTCCACACTGGCCTGCTGCTTGCCGGGGCCCTGGCCGCTGCGCTCTGGGGCTTGTTCAAATACACCTTGGCCGGCTTCGAGATCCGGGCCACCGGCGCCAATGCGGCCGCCGCCCGGTTCGCCGGTGTTCCGGTCACCCGCACCGTTGTCCTGGTGGCGCTGCTCTCGGGGGCGCTGGCCGGCCTGGCAGGGGCGGTGGAAGTGGCCGGGCGCACCGGCTACGTCACGCTCGACATGTCGCCCGG
>JAYUHN010000422.1:0-3477 GCA_043766965.1 Ramlibacter sp.
CTGGCCGTTGGCAGCACGGTACATGTCGAGTTCGACAAGCAGGGTGGCGACTATGTCATCACATCCGTGAAATAAAACCGGATCACCGGATGGGATCGGCGTTCATGCGGCAGCCCACGACCTGTTCTCCATGACTGCGATGATTTCGCGCGCGGCTCTCAACGCACCGTCGGTTTCCACCGGTTTGTAGTTCACTGGCGCATGCATCGCGAGCATCGCCCGCTCCGCCAGTTCATTGGTTGATAACTCGTGAATGCGAACCGAACAATCCGCGCAGTAGTTGTGAAGCCGGTTCTGCACGTGAATGCATTGCTCGAAGTGCCGTTCCAAAGGAAAATTCAGGAATCGCCTGCGTGTTGCAACCAACTCCATGCAGGTGCTGAGACCGCCCTGGACCAGCGCCAGGTCGGAGCATGCCAGGTGTTCGAACAGGTTGTGCACGTAGGGCAGCACATCCAGCCCCTCGTGCGCGGGAAAGCGCTCGCGCGGCACTCGCGGCCCCGCGACCAGCACCATGCGCAGCTCGGGGACCTGCCGCTTCATGTGCGGGAAAGCGGCGGCAATGTGCTCAAGGAGCGGTGCGCCGACGGCGGTGCCCCCGACAGCGGCGATCACCAGTTTCTCATCGGCCCGGTAACCGTGGCGATGCCGCAGGGCGTCCGTATCGGCGAGCTGCGCCGGGTCGAACGGGAGCGCATAACCGGTAAAGGCAAAGTTGCTGCGCGCCCAGTCGCGGATCACGGGCAGCCCGGGGCCGAACGGGAGATCGGGTGCGTCGTCGACGTTGCCCACGAACAGCGCGCGATCGCGGATCCACGGATAGCGCGCCACGTGCTCGATGTCGTCGGCGTTGCGGTCGGCGCAGAGGAAGGCCTCGCGCTCGTTGCCCTCCTCCATCGGCAGGCAGCCGATGAAGTCGGTGAGGAAGACGAATGGCTGGCGCTTCAGCTCGGGGTTCTCGTGGTAGTGGTAGTCGACGTCCCAGGCCTCGTCGCCGATCACGATGTCGTAGTGCTCGGACTTCATCAGGTCGGCGAACACCAGGAAATTGAGCGACATCACCTCGTCCATGGTGCGCAGCGCGAAGAACGCCTGCAGGTCGTGCTCGCCAGCCTGGCGCTCGAAATGGAGACTCTCGTTGGCGAGCCGCGCGCAGATCGGATGGACCCGCTCACCCTCGCGCTCCAGGTAGGTGGAGGCCGGATGCACGGTGAACCAGTCGATCTCCAGCTCCGGCTCCTGCGCCCGCATTGCGCGGGCGATGGCCAGGTCCCGCTGCACATGGCCAAGCCCGATCGCGCTGGAGATGAACAGGGCGCGGCGCTTGCGTGCCATGCCACGCACCCAGGTGCGGGCGGGCGCCTGCGCGCCGACGAACTCGCGAAGGACACGGGCGAACGCCACCGGATCGCGCGCGGCCATCAAGTGGCCGCCGCCAGCGACCGTGAGCAGCCGCGCCCCCGGAATGCTCTCCACGATGGTCTCTGCCTGTGCGAACGGAACGATCCGGTCCTGGTCGCCGTGAATGACCAGCGTCGGGCAACGCACCGCACGAGCCGCCTCGCGCACGTCGTTGCCGAGCCAGCCGTCCCGGCCCATCGCCGTGCTGTCGCCATCGGTCGCGCCGCCGCCGCGCAGGACCGCGTCCTCGTACGGCTTGGTCGAATGCGGCTCGTTGAAAACCTTGCCGAAAAAGCTGTCGAGGTAGGCGGGCCAGGCGGTGCGCATCTTCACCAGGGCGTCCTGTGCCGTCTGGAGCATCGCCGGATCGGTGAACTTCATGCTGATCCAGCCGCCCGCGGTGACGAGGTGCGACACGCGCTGAGGCTGCTCGCCGGCGAGCCGGATCGCGGTCATCGCGGTGGACGAAATGCCGACCACCGCGACGCGGTCCGCCTCGAGTTGGTCGAGCACGGCCACGAAATCCGCGTAATAGTGGTCGAAAGCATAGTCCTCCTGGCGCGTGGGACGGTCCGACCGGCCGTTGCCGCGCAGGTCCATCACAACCACCCGGAAGTGCTGCGACAACCACGGCACCACGCCGCGCAGCAGGTGCGAGTTGGCGATCTGGTAAACCGGCGCGAACGCCAGCCACGGCCCGCTGTCGCCGTACTGGCCATACCACGACCGCACGCCGGCGCGGGACGCAAAGCCTTCGCGCACCGGCTGCACCGTCTCGTACGGATACGGGTCGGGCAGCGTGCCGGATGCGGGCAACGCACCGGCTGCGAGGGCCAGCCGCCGCGGGATGTCGCCGGATGCCGAAATTGTCATCTTGGCCTCCTGGTTTTGCGCGGGACGGCGCCGCCCTCCACGCGCTTCAGCAATGTCGCCACCGCCGCCAACGCCTCGCGCTGGTGGCCCTGCTCTTCGCCGATGCCCAGCGCCATGCTGGACTCCATGCCCACCCAGAACCAGGTGATCCAGGCCGCTATGGCGCGTCCGGACACCGGCAGGTCGAGGTGGTGCTCGGCCAGGAAGCCGTCGACGGCCTCCTCGATCAGTTCCTGCCAGGCGAGCAGCCGCGGCGTGAATTCGCGGCGCAGTTCGAGATCGTGGAAACTCGCGCCCATCAGCTCGAGCAGCAGCTTCACGTAGCCGGACGCCAGGTCCTCTTCATAGAACTCGCAGGCCTGGCGCCACTTGTCCGACGCGGGCGCGTCGTCGGCGTACATGCGGGCCTGCCGCTCCAGCAAGCGCGTATTCGCCTCGTCCAGCACGGCGAGCACGAGCTGCTGCTTGCCCTGGAAGTGGTAGCCGATCAGCGCGTGATTGAAGCCGGCGTCAGCCGCGATGTCACGCACGCTGAGGTTGGCATAACCCTGATCGATCAGCCGCCGGCGGGCCGACTGCAGGATCAGCGAGCGGGTGCTGGCGCCGTCGCCACGTTCCGCGCGGACCCGGTGCGCGGCGGCGGGCGCCGGCCGCTTGCCGGCGGCACGCCCGGTCCCCACGGCACCAGGCCCGGAGCGACTTTGAACGACTGGTTTATCCATTCGTTCAATCTACTTGCTTTACCCAGCCTCTGTCAAGCCCGCGCGGCAACTTTTCCGGCCGACTGGACCCTTCGCCTGGAGGACGCTGCTTTCGAGCCGCGGGCCGCTCTGGTTACGTGACGCCGGCACGGCGCGCCGGCTCACCCTGGCGCCGCTCGGCCCACAGCCACAGCCCGATGCCGGCCAGCACCATCGGCACGCACAACCACTGGCCCATGCTCATGTTCAGTGCCAGCAGCCCCAGATAACTGTCGGGCTCGCGGAAGAATTCGGCGACGAAGCGCAGCACGCCGTAGCCGATCAGGAACATGGCCGACACCTGAGCCTGCTTGTGCTCCCGGCGCGCGTACAGCCACAGCAAAGCGAACAGCAGCAGCCCTTCGAGCAGGAACTGGTAGACCTGCGACGGATGGCGCGGCAGCATCGAGCCGCTCTGCGGGAACACCATGCCCCAGGGCAGCGCCGGGTCAGAAAAGCGGCC
>JAYUHN010000423.1:0-3474 GCA_043766965.1 Ramlibacter sp.
TTCACTTGACCAGCAGCACCGGCACTTCGCTCCTCGCGACCACGCGCTGAGCGATGCTGCCCATGAAGAAGCGCGCGGCCAGCCCGTGCCCGTGGGTGCCCAGGACGATCAGATGAACCTTTTCCGTGCTGGCTGCTTCCAGGATCAGGTCCACGGGCGAGCCGACCATCCAGTTGCAGCGAAAGGGGATCGCGTGGCGTTCCAGGAAAGCCTTGATGGGCTCGATTACTTTTTCGGCCTCTTCGCGGTGGTAGTTGGCGACGACATCAGCCCCCAGCATCGTCTTCACGCGCGGGGCGACCGAAGGTTGAACGTTCAGCACGATCAGCTCATCGTTTTTGCCGGACAGGCCCTCGTGCTTGACCAGAAAGGCGAGCGCCTTCTTGGTGTAACTGCTGCCATCGGCCGCAAGCAGGATTTTCATGGCTGCTCTCGCGCTCAGCGCAGCACCAGAACCGGCAGCTTGCTGTGGGTCAGCACGTGCTGGGTTTCGCTTCCGAGCAGGACCCGCTTGATGCCTTTGCGGCCGTGCGACGCCATCACGATCAGGTCGCACTTGTGCTTGCGGGCGGTTGAAATGACGGACTCGGCGACCAGGTCCGACCGTGTCAGCACCCCCTTGGCCCTGACACCGGCGACCTTCGCGGCCTTCTGCACCTCGTCAACAACGGTCTGGCCCTTGTCGCTCCAGTGTTTTTCGGTGCGTGCGACTTCCGAGTTCGACACCGAGATGCCGCCCTCGAAGTAGCTCAGCGGATAGCGGGGAACGACGTACAGGGCGACCAGTTCGGCGCCAGTGGCCGCTGCCTGTTCGATCGCACTCTTGACGGCTTTCTTCGACAGGGTCGAGCCGTCGGTCGGGACGAGGATGCGCTGGTACATGGAAGGCTCCGGAATCCGTTGAGGGTTTTAGCTTAAGCAGCCGCCACCCGTTCGCGGTTGATCCAGGTCAAGTGCAGGCGTGGTCGGGGCGAATAGTCTTGCGTTGCCAAATCGAGGTGGCAGTTCCGGCGCCCCAAGCGATCAGAAAGAAAGCACCGACCCTAGCGCCTTGCGGTTGTTTGGCGGGGCGACAGATGACCGGGGCCGGGCAGCCCCCGACGACGGCACATTCTTCAACCGAACAGGAGGTCGCATGACCCATTTGCTCCCAAGCCTCTTGGTCGCGGCAGCGCTCGCAGTTTCATCCACCCTTTCTCATTCCCAAGGCACGGCCTCGGAAACTCGTGGGTCACTGCTGTACACGACGCATTGCATCGGCTGCCACACCACGCAGATGCACTGGCGCAATGACAGGCAGGCCCATGACTGGAACAGCCTGAATGTGCAAGTGCGACGCTGGCAGGGAAACGCAGCGTTGCAGTGGAGCGACGAAGACATCGCAGAAGTCGCCCGTCATCTCAACGACACGATTTACCACTACCCGCAACCAACGGATCGCGTCGGCATGGGCCTGCAGCGCAATCTGGTGAGGTAGGTCACTCGGGTTGGGTCGATGGTCACCCCCGTTCATCCCATGAAATCAGCGGCAGGCGAATTCTTCAGATCCCGGTTCCGTCGCTTCCTGCGGCACCGCAGGGTCTCGAAGCATTTCACCCGGCATCGGCTGCTGGATTCGCTTGCCGGCAACGGTCTCGGGGAGGCTGCACCAGACCCGCTGGCGTCGGATCTGTTGCTGGTTGCGCGCGACGAGCCAGCGGCGGCCCTGGTCCGTCTTCAATCTCACGAACAGGGTCTCGACGCGAGTGAAGTTGGCGCGCGTCTGTCGCGTTACGGCCCGAACGAGGTCGAACATGAACGATCGGCTCCGTGGTGGCTTCATTTGTGGCACTGCTACCAGAACCCGTTCAACCTGCTGCTGACTGCCTTGGCGGCGTTATCGTTTTTGAGCGCCGACGTGAAGGCAACCGTGGTCATCGCGTTCATGGTGGCATTCAGCACCTTGCTGCGGTTCGTCCAGGAGGGTCGCTCACTCCGGGCCGCCGACAGTCTGAAGGCCATGGTGAGCAATACGGCACTGGTCATCCGTCATCGCGCCGGCACAGGCGTCGGCGACAAGGGTGGGTCCCCGGAGCACGAAAGCGTTCCGATCCGGGAACTGGTCCCCGGCGACCTGATTGTCCTGTCCGCCGGCGACATGATTCCGGCTGACTGCCGGGTGATGGCCGCCCGCGATTTATTTATCGCCCAGGCGGCGATGACCGGGGAATCCCTGCCGGTGGAAAAATTCGTCGCACGCGGATCCGCGTCCGAAGGAGACGGAGTAATCGAACAGCGGAATCTGCTCTTCATGGGCACGAACGTCGTTTCTGGTTCTGCCACGGCTGTGGTCGTCGTCACGGGCCGCCGTACGTACTTCGGCACCATTGCGGCGAAGGCGATGGCCACGGACCCCGAACCGAATGCTTTCGAGTCAGGAGTCAACGGCGTGAGCCGTTTGCTCATCGCTTTTGCCCTGGTCATGGTGCCGATCGTCTTTGTGGTCAACGGACTCACAAAGGATGACTGGCTGGAGGCCTTTCTCTTTGCCGTGTCTGTTGCAGTTGGCCTTACACCCGAGATGCTGCCGATGATCGTCACCAGCACGCTCGCCAAAGGCGCCGTCCAGCTTTCACGCAAAAAAGTCATTGTCAAGCGGCTGGATGCGATCCAGAACTTCGGCGCGATGGATGTGCTTTGTACTGACAAGACCGGCACCCTGACACAGGACAAGATCGCCCTGGCGCGACACATCGACGTCGATGGCAACCCGTCGGACGAGGTGCTGAATTTCGCATTTCTCAACAGTCACTACCAGACCGGCCTAAAGAACTTGCTCGATCGGGCTGTTCTGGAGAACGTGCAGCTCGCCAACGAGCTGAAACTGGAACAGGACTACCGCAAGGTGGACGAGATTCCGTTCGATTTTGAACGCCGGCGGATGTCGGTGATTGTTTCGGAGCGCGATGACCACCACGAGCTGATCTGCAAAGGCGCTGTCGAGGAAGTCCTGGAGGTGTGCCACCGGGTGCGGTCCGGAGCGGGCGAACATCCATCAGAGGCACCCCTCGATCCCGCCATGCTGGCCCGTGTCAAGGAGATCACGCGCAAGCTGAACGAAGAGGGGCTGCGTGTCGTCGCCGTCGCAACGAAGGAGCTGCCGGTCAGCCAGACCATTTATTCGGTGGCCGACGAGGCCGACCTGACACTGGTTGGCTTTATCGCTTTCCTGGATCCGCCGAAAGAATCGGCCGCGCCGGCGCTCAAGGCGCTTGCGGCGCACGGCGTCGACGTGAAGGTTTTGACCGGCGACAACCAGCTCGTCACCGCCAGCGTTTGTCGTCAGGTCGGTTTGGCCCCTGCCAATGTCGTGCTCGGCCGGGAAGTGCAGTCAATGGACGACCATGCACTTGCGCTTGCAGTCGAGCGATACCAGGTGTTCGCCAAACTGACCCCGCTCGACAAGGAGCGGATCGTGCGTGCCCTGCGTGCCAA
>JAYUHN010000424.1:0-3473 GCA_043766965.1 Ramlibacter sp.
CGCCCGCCGATCCCGATGGCGGGGACCCCCTGCACCTTGTACGCGTCCTGCAGCTGGGTGCCGCGACGGGATTTGGTCTGGACCGAAAACGAGTTGTAGAGCTCCAGGAACCTGGCGCGGTCGAGTCCGTTCTTTTCGGCCCACGCGACGATCGTGGCTTCCTTGTCGATCGACTGGTGCTCGGTGTGGATCGCATTGAACACCTTCGCATGCAGCTCGTCGACCTTGCCCATCGCCTCGAGCGTGTAGTAGAGGCGCTGCTGCGGCACGAAGTCGTCGCGGAAAGCGACCGGCACGCGGCGGAAGGCAACGTCCGCCGGCTGCCGCTTGAGCCAGCTGGCCAGCTTCGGCTCGAACGCGCTGCAGTGCGGGCAGCTGTACCAGAAGAATTCGATGACTTCGACCTTGCCCGCGGGGGCCTCGACCGCCACGCTTTTGTCCAGCGTCAGGAAGCCGCCCCCTTCCTGAGGCTTGCGCGCCTGTGCCAGCAGCGAGCCGGGCAGGCCCAGCGCAGCCAGGGCCATAGTGCAGGCCGCGCCTGTGGTGAAGTCGCGTCGATTCATGTCATTCACTCCTTGAGACATTCTGAGGCCAGGCAGGACCGAAGGTTCCGCCATCCGTCACCGGCGTGCCGCCGTTCAGCGCTGCACGCGCACCAGCGCGGTCTCCACGCCACCGGCTTCGAGTTTTTCCTTGTTGCGATCGGCGTCGTCCTTCTTGTCGAATGGACCCACGCGGACCCGGAACACCTGGCGGCCCGACTGCTCGCGCTCGGTCACCCGCGCTTCGACCCCCATCAGCGAGAGCTTGGCCCGCTGCGCCTCGGCGTCTTCAGGCGAGCGGAACGCTCCGGCCTGGACGAAATAAAGGAACGGGTCAACCCCCGGACTGGACGACCGGGCCGCGGCCAGCTCGCCGAGCGGATCGGCCGCCGGCACCCGGGCAGCGAGCCTGGGTGCGGTGGCCGAACCCGTCGCCTGCCGTGGCGGCGGCTCCGACGGACCGATCACGATCGGACCCGATGACGGCGTCCCGGCGACCGGGGGCGGTGGGACGACAAGGCCCGACGGCGGCGCGATGATGCCAGGGGCCGGGGCCAGCGGCTTGGCCGGATTCTTGCCGTATAGCGGCGCGTTCGGATCCCAGTCGCGGTTCTTGCGCGTTTCGGCGGCGTCCTGTTCGGCCGTACGGCCGCCGCCTTTGTTCAGGAACGGGACCGGCACCTTGGTAACGTAAACAGCCACCGCCAGCGCGACACCGAGTCCGAGCATCACCCCGATGATGATGCCCAGGATCACCGAGCCACGTTGCTGATTCATCGTCGTCTGTTTCACATTTTTTGGGGTGCGTTCACACCGAGAACCTGCAGGCCATTGTGCAATACCCGGGCAGTGGCGGCGACCAGCGCGAGCCTCGCTTTTTTCACCGCGTCGTCGTCCACCAGGATGCGCTCGGCATCATAGTAGCTTTGGTACGCAGCGGCCAGTTCGCGCAGGTAGAACGTGACGTCGTGAGGCGCGCAGTCGCGCGCTGCCGCCGACAGCATCTCCGGATAGGCTGACAGCAACAGCGCGAGGCCCAACGCCTGCGGGCTTTGCAGGGGCGACAGATCGACGTCTTCCAGGCCGGTGGGATCGCCGCCCCAGGCCGCGAGCACGGAGCAGATCCGGGCATGGGCGTACTGCACGTAGTACACCGGGTTGTCGTTGTTCTGCGCCAGCGCCAGGTCGATGTCGAAGGTGTACTCGGTGTCGGCCTTGCGCGAGACCAGCAGAAAGCGCACGGCATCCTTGCTGGTCCATTCGATCAGGTCGCGCAAGGTGACATAGCCGCCGGTGCGCTTGGAAATCTTCACTTCCTCGCCACCCCGCATCACCCGCACCATGGTGTTCAGCACGTAATCGGGATAGCCCGGCGGGATGCCGACGCCGGCGGCCTGCAGGCCGGCCCGGACCCGGGCGATGGTTCCGTGGTGGTCCGTGCCCTGGATGTTGACGACCTTGGTGAAGCCGCGCTCCCACTTTGAAATGTGATACGCCACGTCGGGCACGAAATAGGTGTAGCTGCCATCGGACTTGCGCATCACCCGGTCCTTGTCGTCGCCGTAGTCGGTCGACCGCAGCCACAGTGCGCCGTCCTGCTCATAGGTCTTGCCGGCCTGCCGCAGGCGGTTCACCGTCGCGTCCACCTTGCCGCCGGTGTACAGGCTGGACTCGAGATAGTAGTTGTCGAACCGCACCGAAAACGCCTGCAGGTCCAGATCCTGTTCATGCCGCAGGTAGGCCACCGCGAATTGCCGGATCGATTCTAGGTCGTTGACGTCGCCGCTGGCGGTGAACTCCCGGTCGTCCGCGCGCACCGTCTTTTTCGCCAGGAAATCGGCGGCGATGTCGCCGATGTAGGCGCCGTTGTAGGCGGCTTCGGGCCATCCGGCATCGCCCGGCTTCAGGCCCTGCGCGCGCAACTGGGTCGAGGTGGCGAGCGTCGCGATCTGTACGCCGGCGTCGTTGTAGTAGAACTCGCGCCAGACCTTCCAGCCTTGCGTGGCATACAGGCTGCAGATCGCGTCGCCGAGCGCCGCCTGACGGCCGTGGCCGACATGCAGGGGCCCGGTGGGATTGGCCGAAACGAATTCGACCAGCACCCGCTGGCCATTGGACGGCTGGTTGCCAAACGCGGCGCCGGCGGCCAGCACCTCGCGCACGACCTGCTGCTTGGCCAGCGGCTTCAACCGGATGTTGATGAAGCCCGGGCCCGCGATCTCGATCGCGTCGACCCATTGCCCGAATGCCGGTGTCTCCAGCAGCGCGCCACGCAGGCGCTCCGCGACCTGCCGCGGATTCTGCTGCAGCGGCTTGGCCAGCTGCATCGCCGCCGTGCAGGCCAGGTCGCCATGCGAAGCGACCTTCGGCGACTCGAAGGCGGCCTTGCCGCCGGCCCCGGGCGACAGCTGTTCCAGCCCCGCCGCCAGGGCGCGAAGCAATTCTTGTTTGACGACGAGCATCCCCGATTTTAGGACGCGGCCCGTGCCGACTCCGCTTGCGGGCCGAGCAGGTAGGCAACGAAGTCGAGGAACAGCCACGGCGCGGCCCTGGAAAATCCCGCGGGCTTCAATGCCGTCGTCCTTTCTTTATGGGAACAAGCGCACAGGAACGGGCCTGGGGCCCAGGCGGACGTCATCGGCCGGTCGGGCTGCGCCGTTATAGATAGGAATCCAATCCGGATTTAACCGAACCGAGGAGATTCCATGAACAAGCTTCTTTCGCTGATGGCCCTGGGCCTGGCCCTGTCAACCGGTGGCGCCTTCGCCGCCGCTCATGTCGGGGCGCCTATGGCCGGCAGTGACGGCAAGACTGCGCAGCAGACCAAGATGACCACCTGTAACAAGGATGCGTCCGGCAAGAAGGGCGACGCGCGCAAGGCCTTCATGAAGGAGTGCCTGTCCGCGGATGCCAAGCCGACCACGCAGCAGA
>JAYUHN010000425.1:0-3472 GCA_043766965.1 Ramlibacter sp.
CACCAGGCCGTAGTCGACCCCGATCACCCGGCCGAAACCGCGACAGGTTTCGCAGGCGCCGACGGCGGAGTTGAACGAAAACATGGACGGGATCGGATCGCCGTAGCGGATGTCGCTGTGCGGGCAATGCAGGCCGGTGGAGAACTTCCAGATCTCCTCATTCCCGCGAGCCTGTCCCCGCGCAGGCGGGGAGCGGGAATCCAGGGCTTCTCCCTGTTCTGGGTCCCCGCTTTCGCGGGGATGACGGACTTCACCCGTCACGTAGACCGACATCCGTCCCGAACCGCGCTTCAAGGCGACCTCGATCGCTTCCAGCGCGCGGGCGCGCTCCGTGCCCTGGATGCGGAAGCGGTCGGCGACGACATCGAGCACCTTGCGCCTTGAAATGGGGTCAGACCCCGGGTTCAATTCAGACCCCGGGTTCACTTCAACTTCCCGTTCCGCCTGCACCCGCGTGAAGCCGCTCGCGGCGAGCCACTGGGCAAGTTCTTCCGGCGTGGTGCCGGCAGGCAGTTCCACCGGAAACGTCACGACCAGCCGTGGGTCGCCGGACGCGGTGCGCGCCATCAACTCGGCATACACCGTCTCGGGCGTATCGTGCCGCACCGGCAGCGCCGTCTTGCGGTCGAACAGGCTGGCGGCACGGGCGAACAGCAGTTTCAGGTGGTCGTTCAACTCCGTCATCGTGCCGACGGTGGAGCGGGACGATCGCACGGGATTGGTCTGGTCGATGGCGATCGCCGGCGGCACGCCGTCGACCCGGTCGACCGCCGGCTTGTCCATGCGCTCGAGGAACTGGCGCGCGTAGGCCGAGAACGTCTCGACATACCGCCGCTGGCCTTCCGCATACAGGGTATCGAAAACGAGGCTGGATTTCCCCGAGCCGCTGGGACCTGTCACCACCGTCAATTCGCCGGTGCGCAGATCGAGGTCGATGTTCTTGAGGTTGTGCTGCCTGGCGCCGCGAATGCGGATCAGTCCCTGGGTCATCCGGGTGCTCTTTTAGTTGTATGAGGCGGAACATTCTAGGGAAGCCTCAGCCGGGGTGCCGGCATGGGGTTACTCCCTTGCCGCCATTGGCATGGATGCCGGGTCAAGCCCGGCATGACAACTTTCTGTCACGCGCCAGTTACTGTTTCGGCACCCGCTGGATGCCCGACGGCAATGCGGCCGCCTGCTCCCACTCGCCCGACGCGAACCAGGGGCCGCCGTCCAGGCACTCGCGCAGCATCGGCAACGAATCGAAACCCCAGAACACTTTTCCATCCAGCACCAGCGACGGCACGCCGAACAGGCCGAGTGCGATCGCTTCCTGCGCGTTGGCCTTGAGCTCGCCCTTAATTTCGTCGCTCGCGGGATCGCGTGCCGGCGCCAGCATTTGCGTCAGCACGGCGAGCCGCGCCGGATCGCCGGCATCGGCGCCGCCGCGCCAGACGTGGCGGAAGATCGTTTCGGCGACGAAGCGGTTGATCTTTCCCGCGCCACCGCAGGCGAGCGCCAGCCGCAGCAGCGGAAGCGGATTGAACGGGTGCGCCTGCGGCATCTGCAGCGCAACGCCCTGGTGCCGCGCCAACCACAGCACCTGCCGGTAGGTCCAGTCACGCTTGGGCTGGATTTCGGCCGGACCGAGCTGGCCATGGTGCTTGAGCAGCCCAGCGAACAACAAAGGCTTGTAGTCGACGCTGTAGCTCAGACCCTGCAGCACCTGCGGCAACTGTTCGAACGCAAGATGCGCGTAGGGCGAGATGAAGTCGAGGTAGAACGTGATCTGCTTCATTCGCCCGCCCTGTGTTCGATCTTCAGCCACACCGCCCGCTTGCCGGCGTCGTCAAGCATGCCCCAGGTGGCGATCTCGTCGATCGTTCGCAGACAGCCTTCGCACAGCCCGGTGACCGCGTCCATCCGGCAGACGGACACGCAGGGGGAAGGCAGGACGGCGCCTGGGGGCGCGGGGCTTCGCACCTGCCGAGCGCGCTCCGCAATCAATCCGGTCGTCTGGTTCATGCTGGCATTCTGGCGCAGGCCTCGTTACGGCCGGCTGTTCCTGATCAATACCCGCGGTTGACGTCGACCACACCGGCGACCGGCTCGCCACGTTCCATCGCCAGCATCTTGCGCGCGATCTGCGCGACGCTTTCGTCGCGCAACGTTCGAGCCGACGTGTGCGGCGTGACGGTGATCAGCGGATGGCGCCAGAAGGGATGTTCGGCGGGCAAGGGCTCGCTGCGGAACACGTCGAGCGCGGCGCCGGCCAGATAGCCGCTGTCGATCAGCGCCAGCAGGTCCCGGTCGACCAGGTGGGCGCCGCGGGCGACGTTGACGACATACCCGCCGGGCATCAGTCGCGACAACGTGTCGTGCCTCATGATGTTGACCGTCTCCGGCGTCAGCGGCAGCAGGCAGACCAGCACCCGGGTGCCGCGCAAAAAGGGGTCGAACTGCGCCGGCCCGGCAAAGCATTCCACGCCAGGCACCTGCTTCACGCCCCGGCTCCAGCCGCGCACCGGGAATTCGAAATGGGCCAACGCCGCCGCCACTCGTTGTCCCAGCACGCCCATGCCCATGATCCCGACCGGAAAATCCTTGCGCTCACGCGGCCGCCGGAAGCTCCAGCGCATCTGGGCGGTCTCGTTTTCATAGGCGTCGAACTCGCGGAAGTGGCGGATCACCGCGTGGCTCACGAATTCCGCCATCTGCACCGCCATGCCGCCGTCGTCGATGCGCACCACGATGGCGCCCGATGGCAAACCCAGGTCCAGCAGCGCATCGACCCCGGCGCCGATGTTGAAGATGCCTTTCAGCTGCGGCTGTTCGTCGAAGAACTTCTGCGGCGGCGCCCACACCACCGCGTAATCGGCCTGCGGCGCGCCCGACCGCCAGACCTCGATGTCGTCACCGGGCAGCACGCGGCGAAACGCGTCCAGCCAGGGCTCGGCCTTGGTGTTGGTGCAACAGAACGAAATCCGCATGCGGCGTATTGTGCGCGACAGTGGCGCGAAGCGGAATGGACTCCGGTCACCCCGGTAACCGCCTTTCTGTCATGCCGGACTTGATCCGGCATCCATGGCACGCGATGATGGATCCCGGGTCAGTGCCCGGGATGACCGCCTGCGGCGGTCAGTTTCAGCAATTCGGCGCCCTCGGCCACCTGGTCGCCGGGTGCGTACAGCAGTTCCGCGACGACACCGTCGGCGGGCGCCGCGATGGTGTGTTCCATCTTCATCGCTTCCATCACCGCCAGCGCCTGCCCCTTGCTGACCTTGTCTCCGGCTTTCACCGAAAACGAAACTACCTTGCCCGGCATGGGTGCCGTCAGGCGACCGGATTCCGCCAGGCCCTCGCCCGAATGCGCCAGCAGGTCCGTGGCAAGAATACGGGTCGCGCCGCGGGGCGTGAACACATGGTCCAACTCGCCGGTGCTGTAGACGCTCACCGTGTGCCGCTGGCCCGCATATTGCACGTCCATGGCGCT
>JAYUHN010000426.1:0-9105 GCA_043766965.1 Ramlibacter sp.
CGGCCTGGCCGTGATCACGTTGCTGGCGCCGACGTAGACGGCAGGCCCCAGAAACACATCGAGCTGCGCGCAGTGGTAGAGCGGCAGCGCATGCAGCAGCAGGTCGTCCGGAGCGATGCTTGCATCGACCACGCAGCTCACGTACTGCCAGATCACCGCGTCGTGCGTCAGCATCGCGCCCTTGGGCATCGATTCGGTGCCGCTGGTGTACACGATCTGCGCCAGGTCGGTGCCGGCGACGTCCACCTGCGGCAGCGGGGCCGTGCAGGCCACCAGTTCGTCGAACGTCGCCATGCCCGGCGCCGGCGTACTCGGCTCCTCCGACGGGAGCCAGACGAAATCGCGCACCGAAGTCTCGAGCGCAGCGGCGGCGCGCGCGAGGTCGGCCAAGCCTGAATCCGTCGCCAACAGCTGCGCTTGCGCATGTCGCAGGATGTAAGCGACTTCGTCCGCCTTCAGCATGAAGTTCACCGGGACCAGGATGGCGCCGAGCCGCGCCAGGGCGAAGCGAAGCGCGGCGAACGCGTGCGAATTGCGCGCCAGCACCGCGACCCGCGACCCCTTGCCCACGCCGCGCTCCGCGAGCCCCGCCGCCAGGCGATCGCAAACAGTGTCGAACTGCGCATAGGTCCAGGCGGTGGCGCCGCAGGCGATGGCGGGCTTCGCCGGGAAGCGCCGGGCGCTGCGGTGCAGCAGGTCACCAAGCGTCTGGCGGCGAATCACGGCGTCCATGGTCTGCTCCTTGCCCGTGCCGGCTGCGGCGGGACGGGCCATGGTACACACAGATTCGGTAGCATGGCCACCATGGTCACTGCCACCGATCTGCTTTCCCTCGACGCGGGTGCGCTCTCCAGCCGCATCGCCGCCGGTGAAATTTCCTGCCATGCCTTGATGCAGGCCAGCCTGGCGCGAATCGAGGCGCTCAATCCGCGCTTCAACGCGATCGTGTCGCTGCGCGCCCCGGAGTCGCTGCTGGCGCAGGCGCGTGCATGCGACGACCAGCTCGCGCGAGGGCAACGCCGCGGCTGGATGCATGGCTTTCCGGTGGCGGTGAAGGACCTTGCCGATGCGCACGGCCTGCCGACGACGATGGGCTCGCCGGCGGTGGACCCGCGGCCGGCCCTCCGTGACGCGCTGTTCGTCGAGCGGATGAAGCGGGCCGGAGCGATCGTCATCGGCAAGACCAACGTGCCGGAATTCGGTATCGGTTCGCACACCTACAACCCGGTGTTCGGCACCACTCGCAATGCGTACGACCCGTCGCGCTCCGCCGGCGGCAGCAGCGGCGGCGCGGCCGTCGCACTGGCACTGCGCATGCTGCCCGTCGCCGACGGGACCGACGTGGGCGGCTCGCTGCGCAACCCGGCCGCATGGAACAACGTGGTCGGCATGCGGCCGTCGCGCGGACGCGTGCCCGCCGTGCCGGCCGAAGACGTGTTCTTCCAGCAGCTCGGCACCGAAGGCCCGATGGCCCGCAGCGTCGACGACGTGGCGCGGCTGTTGTGCACGATGGCGGGCTGGGACGACCGCGCGCCGCTGTCGCTGGCCGAGGCGCTGCCCGATCCGCAGGCGACGGACCCGATTGCCTGCGCTGCCGGCAGGCGCATCGGCTGGCTGGGCCCGATCTGGCCGGACCTGCCGCTGGAGGCGGGCGTGCTGGCATTGTGCGAAACCGCCTTGAAGACATTCGAGACGCTGGGTTGCGAAGTCGAGCCCTGCGAGCTGGGATTTCCGCGAGAGCAGAACTGGTCCACCTGGCTGCGGTTGCGCCAGTTGCTGACTGGCGGCAAGCTCGCGCCGCTGTATGCCGATGCGCAGAAGCGCGCGCTGCTCAAGCCCGAGGCGCTGTGGGAGATCGAGCAGAGCCACGCCCTGACGGCAGCGCAACTGTACGAAGCCTCCGTGTCGCGGTCAGCGCTGTACCAGGCGTTTCGCAAGCTGTTCGAGCGTTACGACTATGTGCTGGCGCCGAGCGCCCAGCTGTTCCCGTTCGACGCGGCGCTGACCTGGCCGCGCCAGATCGGTTCAGTCTCGATGGACAGCTATCACCGCTGGATGGAGATCGTCACGCCGTTCACGCTGGCCGGCCTGCCCGTCATCAGCATGCCGATCGGCTTCAGCCGGTCGGGGCTGCCCATGGGTCTGCAGATTGCCGGCCCGGCTCGCGCCGACTTCAGCGTGCTGGCGCTCGCACGCGCCTTCGAAGCGGCCACCGGCTGGGCCCGACGGGTCTTGCCGCCCGCAATTTCCCGGATCGGGCCGCCCTTCTAGAATCCGTGGTTCAGCAAAGATCGGGTGTCGTCCATGGGTTCGGTTGTCGTTGTTCGGTATCGCGTGCGTGGATGGCCCTGGGCGGCCCTGGCCATGACACTGCTTGCCCTCGCGGTTGCCGGCGCCGGTCCCGCCATCGCTGCGCCGGTGCAGCTCGAAGACATGACCTGGACCGAGGTCCGCGACGCCCTTCGCGGCGGCGCCACCACCATCATCATCCCGGTGGGCGGAACGGAACAGAGCGGGCCGCAGATGGCGCTGGGCAAGCATAATTTTCGCGTCGTGGCGCTGGCGAACCGGATCGCCATCAAGCTCGGCAATGCGTTGGTCGCGCCCGTGGTCAGCTACGTGCCCGAGGGACGGGTTTCGCCGCCGTCGGGCCACATGCGATTTGCCGGGACGATCTCGGTTCCGGACGAAGCCTTCGCGGCCATTCTGGCCGGAGCGGCGCGCAGTTTCCGGCAACATGGCTTTCGCGACATCGTGCTGATCGGCGACCATGGCGGCTACCAGGGCCAGCTCAGGGACGTCGCGCAGCGCTTGAACCGCGAATGGGCGGCGTCGCCGGCGCGGGTCCATTTCGTTGCCGCTTACTACCGCGCCGCGAGCGACGGCTTCAACCAGGTGCTGCGCTCCAGGGGCCTCACCGATGCGCAGATCGGCCAGCATGCCGGCGCCGCCGACACGTCGCTGATGCTCGCCGTCGATCCCGCTCGCGTGCGCATGGACCGCCTGCAGGCCGGGGGCGACGCCGCCACCGGCGTCATCGGCGATCCGTCCCGCGCCAGTGCCGCGCTCGGCCAGATCGGCAACGACATCACAGTTGACCGGACGGCCGAGGCGATCCGCCAGGCCGTCAAGGACCACTGACAAATCAACCAGGAAACTTTCGAACTTCATGCATTTCAGACTCCGTCCTCTTGCGGCCGTTGCCGCGGCATTCGCGCTCGCCGCCTCACTCCCGTTGCCCGCTGGCGCCCAGGCGCCTGCGCCGGCACCGCAAAGCACCGTTGCCACCGTGCCCGGCATGCCGCCGGTGCCGAACCGGAACAACCTGTACAGCGAGATCGGCGCTGGCCGATTCGCCCCGGCCGTCGCTGGCGCGCTCGAACGGGTCTACGTTCCCAATCGCTCGGACCGCACCGTGTCGGTGATCGACCCCGCAACCCTGAAAGTGGTGGACACGTTCAAGGTCGGCGTCGATCCGCAGCACATCGTTCCGTCCTGGGACCTGCAAACGCTGTGGGTCGCCAACAACGCGGAGGGCCGCACCGATGGCAGCCTGACTCCGATCGATCCGCGCACCGGCAAGCCAGGCCCGCCGGTGCCGGTCGACGACCCCTACAACCTGTACTGGACGCCGGACGGAAAGTTCGCGATCGTGGTGGCCGAAGCGCACAAGCGGCTCGACTTCCGCGATCCCCGCAGCATGAAGCTCGACTTCTCGATCGCGACGCCGGAATGCGCCGGCATCAACCATGCCGACTTCTCGATCGACGGCCGTCATGCGCTGTTCACGTGCGAATTCAGCAGCGGCCTCACCAAGATCGATCTCGTCAACCGCAAGGTGGTCGGCACGATCAGCCTGAGCCCCATGTTCAACCAGCCGGAGGCGATGCAAAAGCTGGCGAGCGCGACCGCACGGCTGGCGAAAGTCGCCAGGCCGGGCGGCCATGACATGGCCATGGCGCACCGGCAGGCCGGAATCGCCGGCGAGGTGGTGGCGGGCATGCCGCAGGACGTGCGGGTATCACCCGACGGCGGCACCTTCTTCGTGGCCGACATGATCGCCAACGGCGTGCACCTGGTCGACTTCGAGAGCTTCCGCCAGACCGGTTTCATCCCGACCGGGGTCGGAACCCACGGCCTCTATCCCAGCCGCGACGGCAAGCGCCTGTATGTCGCCAACCGCGGCAGCAACAAGATCCGCGGCGGCCGCCAGGGCAAGGGCAGCGTCTCGGTGATCGACTTCGCCACCCGCAACGTGATCGCGAACTGGCCGGTCCCGGGCGGCGGCAGCCCCGACATGGGCAACGTCAGCGCCGACGGCCGCTACCTGTGGCTATCGGGGCGCTACGACAGCGAGGTGTACCGTTTCGATACCGGTAGCGGTGCGGTGGACAGGGTCAAGGTCGGGCGCGAGCCACACGGCCTCACCGTCTGGCCCCAGCCGGGCCGCTATTCGCTCGGACACACCGGCAACCTGCGTTGACATTCGCTGCCCGCGATGCGGTGACCGCTTGATGGACTTTCTTCAATTTCTGCAGTCGCTGGGCGTCGAGATTCCGAGCCTTGCCTACATCGCGGGGACCATCCTGTTCGGCATCGTCGGTCTGGTGGGCTGGCGGCACGGCCGCCGCGCGGCCCTGCCCAAACCCAAGTGGATCGGACTGGCCCTGATGCTCTATCCGTACGCGACGCCGCAGACCTGGCTGCTGTTCCTGGTGGGCGCCGGACTCAGTCTGTGGCTGTACCTGGCCTGGAACTGAGGTCAACCCGAAGCAGGGCGAGCCTGGGCGTTGGCGGGCGCCAGCGCCTCCAACGAGCGCAGCCGGCTTTCCAGCGCGTCGATGCGCTGCAGGTAATCCAGCAGGATCGCCACCGCGAACAGGTCGAGATCGTAGTCGCGCCGAAGCTTGCCGGCGGCGCGCAGCGGCATCACCCATTCGGCGCTGAACGACGGTTCCTGCGGGACCTCCGCCAGCGGCACCAGCGCGCCGTACTCCACCAGTTCACCCAGTTCCTCGGCACTCAGCGCGCAGACGCGGGACAGCTCGGTGACGGTGATCGTCTCGCGCGCGTCGAGCCACGCCAGCTCAGGTCTTTCGGTTGTCATGCTTTGCTCCAGTCCCGTCGCTGCGGGGGTTGAAGTGGGAAGTCTCGGCGAGCTGCTTGAACAGCCCGCGTTCCTGCTCGGTGAGCGTGGCCGGCAGCTCGATCACCGCGACCGCGTACAGGTCGCCGCGACCGCCCCGGCCGTTGGAAAGGCCGCGACCGCGCAGCCGCAGCTTGCGGCCGGCCCGGGTGCCCGCCGGCACCGTGAGCACCACCTGCCCATCCAGTGTCGGCACCTCGACCTCGGCCCCGAGCGCCGCTTCCCATGGCGCCAGCGCGAGATCGAAATACAGATCGTGCTTGTCGGGCCGGAACACCGGGTGCGGCGCGAGCGCGATGTGCAGGTAGATGTCGCCGTCTTCACCGCCATTGCGTCCCTTGCCACCCTTGCCGCGCAAGCGCAGCTTCTGGCCGTCGCCGACGCCAGCCGGAATCGTGACTTCCAGCGTGCGGCCGCCCTCCTCGTCTCCGACTTCCAGCTTCAGCGTGGCGCCACTGTTCGCGTCTTCGAGGCTGACGGCGACGGTTGTTTCGAAGTCCCGTCCGTGCGCCGGGCGCGGCGTGCGGGGGCCGCCGGTGCGTCCGCGACCGAGTGACGCGAGCAGTTCCTCGAGGTCGATGTCGCCTGAGCCGCCTTCACGGGCACCGAAGTGCTGCTCCCACTGGGGCGGCGGGGCAAATTCCTCACCTGCGGGGCGCCGACCGAGTTCGTCGTAGGCCTTGCGCTTCTCGGGGTCCTTCAGCGTCGCATACGCCTCGGCCGCTTCCTTGAACCGCGCCTCGCCCCCGGCGGCCTTGGAAACGTCCGGATGGTTGTCGCGGGCCAGTTTGCGGTAGGCCTTCTTGATCTGCTCCAGGGTGGCGTCCCGCGGCACCCCGAGCACCTCGTAATAGTCTTTGTATTTCATGGATGGCTGGAATTGAGGGCCGGCAGATAGCCAGCGTACTCCACGAATTTATCGGGCCGCGCCCAAGCTCGACATCGAACGCCTGTTTAAAGCAAAATGGGCGCAATGTCCCGCAATACAAACCCCCCCCGGCACCTGATCGGCGATCGTGTCGCGTCGGCGAAGGACAAGGCCGCCAAGGTGCACGAGGAAGTCCAGCTGGCGGAAGCCGACCTGCACCTCGCGAACCTGGTCATCACCGAGAAACTGGCCGAAAGCGTCCCCGATGCGGAGCTTGCCAAGGCAGTGAGGCACAACGAGGCGGCCGAGGCCAAGCTGCGGCGGGCGGGCGAGGAACTGGAAATGGTGGCCGACCTCTTGAGTTCGGAAGAACGCGACCGCAAGCGCCTGGAAGACACATTGGCACGGTTCCGCGATGCCAACGACGCCGTGTCGCTGGCGGGCGGGCGCTCGGGCGAGGGATCGGTCAGCGTCATCGAGCACCTGAGGGAACTGACCCGCCACAAGGTCAGCGCCGACCACCCGGATCCGGTGCGCATCGACGTCCTGCCGACGGCGCCCCCAGCCTCCTCCTAGGCCGCCCGGGCCGCCTCGCGGCCGCCATTCCCTGCTCGGCAATAAAACCGCACCAACCCGGGCCACCTGTTGGTTAGACTATTTTTTGCCGAGCTGTAGCAGCGGTCCTGATGGGCGCCGGCCACCTGAACGATGCGGGAGACGGCTTCAGCATGGGCCCAACGGGAGACGCTTGATGAGGCAGTGGACGGTCGGAGCCGGGCGCGCAATCGCTGTGGCTGGAATCATCGCAGGCGTTGTCACCACTTTCGCGGCGCTCGCCGGTGCCGATGCACCGCCGGACGACGGCCAGTGGGTCCGGGCCGCCAAGGATTTCGCCAGCACGCGTTACAGCGGGCTGGACCAGATCAACGACAGCAACGTGGCCCAGCTGCAGGTCGCGTTCAAGTTCTCGACCGGCGTGGTCCGCGGCCACGAAGCAGCGCCAATCGTGGCCGAGAACACGATGTTCATCGTCGGTCCCTATCCGAACACTTTGTTCGCGCTCGACCTGACCAAGCCCGGCGCGACCCTCAAGTGGAAGTTCGATCCCCTGCCCGACCCCAGCTCAAGGGGCGTCGCCTGCTGCGACCTGGTCAATCGCGGCGCCGCGTACGCCAATGGCCGGGTCTTCTTCAACACGCTCGACAACCAGACGCTGGCAGTCGACGCCAGGACCGGCAAGGAACTGTGGCGTGTCCGTCTCGGCGACATCAAGCTCGGCGAATCGATGACGATGGCCCCGCTGGTGGTGAAGGACAAGGTGCTGGTCGGCAACAGCGGCGGCGAGTTCGGCGTCCGCGGCTGGCTGCAGGCGCTCGACGCCGCCACCGGGCGGACGGTCTGGAAGGCGTTCAGCACCGGCCCCGACAAGGAAGTGCTGATCGGCGCCGGCTTCAAGCCCTTCTATCCGCAGGACCGGGGCAAGGACCTGGGCGTGAGCAGTTGGCCGGCCGGTGCGTGGAAGCTCGGCGGCGGCAATGTGTGGGCCTGGATCTCCTACGACGCGGAACAGAACCTCGTCATCTACGGCACCGGCAACCCCGGGCCGTGGAACCCGGAGCAACGGCCCGGCGACAACAAGTGGACCTCGGGCGTCTTCGCGCGCAAGGCCGATACCGGCGAGGCGGTCTGGTACTACCAGTACAGCCCGCACGACCTGCACGACTACGACGGCGTCAACGAGCATGTGCTGCTCGACCTCGACGTGGGGGGCCGGCCGCGAAAGCTGCTGGTGCATCCCGACCGGAACGGCTACGTGTACGTGATGGACCGCACCAACGGGCAAGTGTTGTCGGCCAGCCCGTTCGTGCCGATCACGACGTCGACCGGGGTCGACCTGCAGACCGGCGTGCTGAGATACAACCCCCTCAAAGATCCGCGCGGCGGCGAGACGGTGCGCAACATCTGCCCGGCCGGCCCCGGCGGCAAGGACTGGCAGCCATCCGCCTGGTCGCCACGCACCGGCCTGCTCTACATTCCGCACCAGAACATCTGCCAGGACAGCGCCACCAGCCAGGTCAGCTACATCGCGGGAACGCCCTATGTCGGCGCCGACGTGAAGATGACTGCGGGCCCCGGCGGCGACCGGGGGCTGTTCACCGCCTGGGATCCCCTGACCGGTCAGAAGGCCTGGGCCATCCAGGAGTTCTTCCCGGTCTGGAGCGGGGCGCTGGCGACGGCGGGCGACGTCGTGTTCTACGGCACCATGGATGGCTGGTTCAAGGCGGTGCAGGCGAAGAACGGCAGGCTGCTCTGGAAATTCAAGGCCGAATCGGGAATCATCGGCCAGCCAATCTCGTACCGCGGCCCGGACGGCAACCAGTACATCGCCATCCTGGCCGGGATCGGCGGCTGGGCCGGGGCGGTGGTGTCGGGCAATCTCGACACGCGCGACGGGACCGCGGCCGGCGGCTGGGGCAATGCCTTGAAGGACCTGAAGTCCTTTACCAGGACTGGCGGCATGCTGTATGTGTTCGCGTTGCCGAAGGCGGAAGCGAAATGACGGGAGGGCTGCGACTGGTCCGGTTGCTGGCCACCTTGTCCGCCGCACTGCTCATCGACCAGGCGCCCGCGCGACCGGCGACAGCACAGCCCGCGGCGCAGGCGCTGCGGGTGTGCGCCGATCCGGACAACCTGCCCTTCTCGCACCAGGACGGCAGCGGTTTCGAGAACCGGATCGCCAGCCTGCTGGCCAGCGAGCTGGGTGTTCCGCTGCAATACGAATGGTTGCCCGACCGGCGCGGCTTCGTGCGCAAGACGCTCGGCGCCAATGCCTGCGACCTGATCGTTGGAATCCCGGTGCAGGTCGAGCGCGTGCTGGCGACGCTGCCCTATTACCGTTCGGCTTTCGTTTTTGTCCAGCGCGAACCAGCCCCGGGAGAGTCGCCGCTGGCAAGCTTCGACGACCCGCGGCTGCGCCAGTGGCGCATCGGAGTCCAGTTGATCGGGAACGACCTGGCAGCTTCGCCGCCGGGATACGCACTGGCGCGCCACGGCGCCATCGACAACGTTGTCGGCTTCACGCTGGCCGGGG
>JAYUHN010000427.1:0-3449 GCA_043766965.1 Ramlibacter sp.
GCAAACAGGAGCAGCAGGAACAGCCATCCCACCAGTCCGTATTCCGCGATCAATTGCAGGAATTCGTTGTGAACGTAATAGTCGGTCTCGAGCTGCGAACCCTGCTCCTGGTACAAGGGAATGTCGTTCTCCCAGGCCCCGGCGCCGACGCCGCTCAGCGGCCGCGCCAGGATGATCCGCCCGGTCGCTTTCCACATGATCATCCGCACACCGAGCGAAGGATCGCTGGGCGAGATCGAGGCGGTGCGGTTGAACCCGCGCTGCAAGGCGTTGCCGCCCCGCTGCTCAAGATCTATTTTTGGATTGCCGCTGGGGACCAGGCCCAGCCCGAACACCATCGCCAGCAACACACCGGCGGCGAGGCCGCGGCGGGTCCGGTCCCAGCCGCGAAATGCAAACTGGTCCCGGTACAGCCACGCCGCCAGCGGAAACAAGACCAGCAACTGCAGCCACATCGCCGCCAGCGCGCTGCGCGTTCCGGTCATGAGGATCGACAAGATCACCAGGCCGGACGAGGCCGCGAGCAGCGCGATCAGCCAGCGCTGCCGTGCCCGCGCCAGCAGCAGCGCGGCGAACGGAAGCGTGCAGACCACGAACTCGGCGAAGAAATTACGGTTGACGAAGGTCGATGCCGGATTGGGGCCTTGCGGGAAAAAGCGCAAGTCGATCCAGAACTGCAAGACGGCCCACAGCGACGCGATGGCGGCCCCGGCGTGGACCGCCCAGGCCAGCGTCGGCAGCCGTTCGCGCGACAGCACATTCAGTCCCAGCCAGAGCAACAGGCTGAAGATAAACCAGCGAATCGTCTCCACGCCCGCCAGGTAGGGATGCGACCACAGCATGCTGGCGAGGGCGTACCCCATCAGGGCCAGCGGCAGCCACATCAGAGCGTGCCACCGGAGCGGCTGGCTGCGGCGACGCTGATCCCAGAAAAACAGCAGCGCCGCGCCCAGGGCCGCGAACGCCACGATGATCGACTTCAGTGTGTCCTGAAGCATCGATTCGTTGGCCACGCCCAGTGCCGGAGCGAGCAACACCGCGAACGCGAGCAATGCGGCAGTCGACGCGCCACCGCTGCTTTCGCCCGCGGGACGATCGATTGGCATGGGGACCGGACTGTCAGCCGGCCGGCTGGGGCCGGCAGCGCCGGCGAGGGGTCGGCGCTCGGTGTTACGTCTTTTCTTGGTCATGGATCAGGGTGACGGGACTGCGGCATTGTCGCCGTCAGCGTCCGGCAGCAATCCGCGAGCCGGCGGGCTCAGGACAGCGCCTTGGTCATTTCGATGTGGGCGATGCCCGCCTCTTCGAAGGCGGCGCCGCGGGGCGCGTATCCCAGCCCGGCGTAAAACCCTTCGGCGCCGCGCTGCGCATGGAGCACCACCTCATGGTCGCCCCGCTCGCGTGCAGCCGCCATCAGCGCGAGCAGGAGCTGCTCGCCAAGTCCGCAGCCGCGCAGCACACGCACCACTGCCATGCGTCCGATCTTCGCGACACCGTTGACGCAAGGGAGCAACCGGCCGGTGGCCACGGCCAGGCCGAGCCGGTTGCTGGCGACGGCGTGCAAGGCTGTAGCGTCGTCCTCATCCCACTCCAGCTCCTTCGGAATGCGCTGCTCCTGGACGAACACCTCGGTGCGGATCGCGGTTGCTTCTTTTCCCAGTTCAGTCCATCCGCCGGTGCGCACCTGCGCCATCGCTTCGCCGGCCTCATAGCCGGTGAGGATTTCCCGCAGCGCGGGCGGCACCGGTCGTGACGTCTGCGTCGCCGGATCGGCGAAGACATACACCAGCTCGCAGGTGACCAGCAGTTCTTCGGCACGAAAAATCCCGCCGCTGAATGTCATCGACGAAGTGCCGATGCGCGAACACCTGAGGCCGATTTCCAGCCGGTCGTCCATTCGCGCCGAGGCATTGAACTCGACCGTCGCCTTCTTCACATAGAGGTCGCCACCGAGCTGTTGCATCGCCTGTTCGTACGGCAGCGCGAGCGCCCGCCAATAGTCCGCGACCGCCGTGTCGAAGTACATCAGGTAGTGGGCGTTGAAGACGATTTTCTGCATGTCGATCTCGGCCCAGCGCACCCGCAGCCGGTGGAAAAAGCGGAAGTCCTTTTTTTTCATGTGCATTAAAGTGGTGTTTTTCCATCGTACCGGAGCTGCCATGGCTTTCATCTACTACGTCACGCAGGTCCAGTTCGACTACGGCGCCGTGCAGCTTCTGAAGCAGGAGTGCGAGCGCGTCGGCATCACAAGGCCGCTGGTCGTCACCGACCCCGGCGTCAAGGCCGCCGGGGTGCTGCAAAAGGCGCTCGATGCCCTCCGCGGCATGCCAGTCGCGGTGTTCGACCAGACACCGTCCAATCCCACCGAGGCTGCCGTGCGCGCGGCGGTCGACGTGTACCAGGCGAATCGCTGCGACGGGCTGATCGCGGTCGGCGGCGGCTCCGCGATCGACTGCGCCAAAGGCGTCGCAATCGCGGCAACCCACGACGGTCCGCTGACGCATTACGCAACGATCGAAGGCGGCTCGGCACGGATCACGGACAAGGCGCTGCCGCTCATCGCCGTGCCCACGACCAGCGGCACCGGCAGCGAGGTGGCGCGCGGCGCCCTCATCATCGTGGACGACCACCGCAAGCTCGGCTTCCACTCCTGGCACCTGGTGCCGAAGAGCGCGATCTGCGATCCTGAACTGACGCTCGGCCTGCCGCCCAGGCTGACCGCCGCGACCGGAATGGACGCGATCGCGCACTGCATGGAAACCTTCATGTCCAGCGCCTTCAATCCCCCGGCCGACGGCATCGCGCTGGACGGCCTGCAGCGCGGCTGGTCCCACATCGAGCGCGCCACCCGGGACGGCAGCGACCGCGAAGCCCGCTTCAACCTGATGAGCTCTTCGATGCAGGGTGCGATGGCGTTCCAGAAAGGACTGGGCTGCGTGCATTCCCTCAGCCACAGCCTGGGTGGCGTCGACCCGCGACTGCACCATGGCACCCTGAACGCGATGTTCCTGCCCGCCGTGGTCAGGTTCAACTCCCAGGCCGACTCGCTGCGCAAGGAGAATCGTCTGCAGCGCATGGCGCAGGCGATGGGGCTGCCATCGGGCGGCGACATTCCGGAAGCGATCAGGGACATGAACGCGCGGCTTGGCCTTCCGACCGGCCTGGCGGCGCTGGGCGTGCAACGCGATTGGTTCGACCGGATCATCCACGGAGCGCTCGCCGACCATTGCCACAAAACCAATCCGCGCATCGCCAGCCGCGATGAATACGAGGAACTGCTTTCGAGCGCCATGTAGGCGACGACGGCCTAGCGATGCCACGGACACGACTTCGGCGTCTCCGCTGACATCCGCGCTCGGCCGTGCGTTTCCACAATGAGCGACCTCAACCCAGGGAGTCCACCATGCGCGCGCGCCTCATCGTTCTTCTCGTGGCCATCCTGCTGGTCG
>JAYUHN010000428.1:0-3429 GCA_043766965.1 Ramlibacter sp.
GCTGGTGGGGGTGCCGATGCGCCGGGTGATCCGCCTGACCCGCGACGCCCGCGATGCCCGTTATGGCCTGCTGCGCGGCTACTTCCACGGCGCCGACGACGACACCGTCGAAGAGCGCGAACAGGAGCGGCTTTGCACCTTGACGCTGCCGTCGGACGCCCGGGCTGTCGGCACGCCCTTGTCGCAGTTCGCCCTGAACGCGATCGGGGTTCGCGTCGCCAGCCTGCGGCGCGCGAACGGCAAGGTGGTGCCGCTGGATGGCCAGCCCATGCTGCAGGACGGAGATGCGCTGGTGCTCTCGGGCGTGCCGGAAGCGCTGTCGCTGGCGGAAGAGAAGCTGCTTCGCGGCTGACGGGCCCCGGCGAAGGCGGGGCGTCGGCTCAGCGGAGTTCGCCGGGCTGGGTGTGGCTCAGAAGCGTCGTCCCCTTCTGGTCCGGATCGGACAGCTCGGTGTCTTCGTAGCCAGTCAGGAGCGTGTAGCTGCGCGGGCCGCCTTGGCGATTGCCATCGGGGGCACTGGCCGTGGTTCTCGCCACCCCGGGTGTCGCGGTCAGGGGCATCGCTCCGGACGACCCCGCGGCGAGCGCCTGCTTGAACGCTTCGACCTCGTCCGCATCGATCGGCTCGTAAGCCGGACCGCGCGACGACGCGACCAGCGGAGCCGGCGCGGAGTGCAGGGGAACGGGGTGCGACTCCAGCGGCACCGGGCGCGACTCGGTGCGCCCCTGCGACGCCGCGCCCGCGTGGTCAACACCGCCTTGCTCGTTCACCCGCCAGTAGATCGCCGTGACAACCAGCCCGTGGCGCGCCTTGGCCGATTGCGCAATCAGCGCCTCGATCTCGGCAAAGTGCCTGGGATCGGCGCTGCTCGCCCCGGCCAGGTCGATCATGATCAGAAACTGGCGACCGTCGCCGTCGAGCGACAGCACCTTGAATTTATAGCTGGCGGACAGCACGCCGGCTCGCACCATGGTTTCGCGCACCGCGCCATAGAGGAGCTCACGCCGGGCCGCGCGTTCGGCCTTGCGCCTGGCCGACTGGGCGCGGACCGCAGCCGCGTCTTTCGGTGATCCTTTGTGAGCGGCGCCTGGCTCGGTCCCGTCCGGATTGTCGGATCTGGAGCGCTTCTTGACCGAGAACAGCCAGTTCATGAGTGACATGGGAACCTTGAATCGGGTGTGGGATGGAGGCTTTTCTCGCAGTGCGCAGGAAGGCCGGGCGGTTGCGAAGTCTTCAGGTGACGGCAACCCGGCGCTGGGTGCTCATCAGCCGGCGTGAAACCAGCGACCCCAGCGCCATCGCGATTTCGAGCGCGACCGCCGGTTGCCGGTTGGACAGCTCGGTAAAACGGATCGGTGTGATGCACCAGAGCTTGGCAGGCGTTGCGGCCTGTACCGTGGCAGTGCGGGGAAGGCGTGAGAAAAAGGCGCCTTCGCCCACGGCCGAGCCCGCCTCGACCAGCGCCAGCCGGGCCCGGCCTTTGTCGTCTTCGAAATGGACGCTGAGCGTGCCGCTCTCGACCAGGTAGAGCGTGCGGTCGACTGCGCCCTGCTCGATCACGCGCTGCCCCTGTCCGAGCCCAAGCGGCTGCAGGTAACCGGCAAGCAGCTCCCATTGCGTCGGCGTGAACTGCGGCATGAAACTGTCGGGCGAGGTGCCCCGCTTGATCAAGGCGATCAGGGCCTGGACGTCGAACTTGAGGGCAGCTCGCATTGGTGCGTTCATAGTGCCCAACAGTAACGAGCGACCGGGAGCCGGACAAGGCGTTTAACGCCCACTTACATTTGAGAGGAAAGTTGTCATGGTCTCCGCAACACGTCTACTTTCCAATGCAAAAGCTGGAAAAAATCACGCCCAGCAAGTCATCGGCGTTGAATTCGCCGGTAATTTCGTTTAACGCGTTTTGTGCCAGCCGCAGCTCCTCGGCCAGCAAGTCGAGCGCGGGCACGGCTGCGTCCAGGTGTCCGACCGCTTCGGCCAGGTGCACGCCGACACGCTTGAGCGCTTGCAGGTGGCGCTCGCGCGCCATGAACACGCCTTCCGGGGCCGATTGCCAGCCGGCCACTTCCAGCAACTTGCGGCGCAGCGCATCGAGTCCCAGACCTGTTTTCGCGGACAGGGCGACGCTTTCGTGGCCTGCGACCTGGGGCAAGTCCGGCCGGGCTGCAACATCGATCTTGTTCCACACCTCGATCACGGGCACCGCTGGCCCCACCCGCGCCTCCAGCGAGCTTGCAATCCGTTCATCGCCGATGACATAGTCCGGCGCGTCGGCGCGCGTCAGGTCGTGCAGGAACAGCACCGCGTCAGCCTGCTCGATCTGGCTCCACGCGCGCGCGATGCCGATCTGCTCCACGGCATCGGTGCTCTCGCGCAGGCCCGCAGTGTCGATCACGTGCAGCGGCACGCCTTCGATCTGGATGGTCTGGCTCACCACGTCGCGGGTGGTGCCCGCGACCGGTGTCACGATCGCGAGCTCGGCGCCTGCCAGCGCATTGAGCAGCGAACTCTTGCCGGCGTTCGGCTGGCCGGCGATCACCACCTTGATGCCCTCGCGCAGCAGCGCTCCCTGCCGCGCGCGCTGCAGCACCCGTGACAGCGTCTGCTGCAGCCCGGCCAGCTGCCCGGCCGCGTCGGCCTGCTGCAGGAAGTCGATCTCTTCGTCGGGGAAATCCAGCGTCGCCTCGACCAGCATCCGCAGCCGGATCAAAGCGTCGCGCAACGCATGGACCTCGCCGGAAAATTCGCCGGCCATGGACCGGCTGGCACTGCGCGCGGCGGCTTCGGTGCTGGCGTCGATCAGGTCGGCGACGGCCTCCGCCTGCGCCAGGTCGATCTTGTCGTTGAGGAAGGCACGCTCAGTGAATTCACCTGCTTCGGCGACCCGCAAGCCGATCGACGCGCCTGCAGCCACGCAGCGCCCCAGCAGCAGCCGCAACACCACGGGTCCGCCATGGGCTTGCAGCTCCAGCACATCTTCGCCGGTGTAGGAGTGCGGGGCGGGAAAATGGATGGCGAGGCCCTGGTCGATGGTGCTGCCGTCCGCATCGCGAAACGGCAGATAGGTCGCTTCGCGCGGCTTCAGCGCCCGGCCGCAGATTGCCTCGATCACCACCGCCAGCGACGCGCCGGACACCCGCACGATGCCGACCGCACCCCGACCGGGAGCGGTGGCGATTGCGGCGATCGGCTGGGTGTGTCGGGACAGCATTGGCCTGCATTGTCCCTGTCATCTGTCACTGCCCTCTGTCATCCCGGACGCCTTCGTCATACCGGGCTTGACCCGGTATCCATGGTGGCGCGCCAACACGAGATGGATCCCGGATCAGGTCCCACTGCTGTCCGGAATAAATCTCCCGGTCTCGGCTAAGTAGCTGCTGGGGCTTTTAAATCTCCGGTTTGCCGGTCCAGCGATTTGAATAGGCTCGC
>JAYUHN010000429.1:0-3424 GCA_043766965.1 Ramlibacter sp.
GTGCTGCTCGCGGATGTCGCGCAGCCCGCCGCCCGCGAACGCCAGCGCCTCTTCCCAGCTGGCTTCGCGGAACACGTCCAGCACCCGGTCCGGGTCCATTGCGAAGTCGCCTGTCTTGGGCATTCCGGCGCGGCGGATCAGCGGCACCGTCAGGCGTTGCGGATGGTGCGCGTAGTCGAAGCCGTAGCGGCCCTTGACGCAGAGGCGGCCGTGGTTGGCGGGGCCGTCGCGGCCTTCGACATACAGGATCTTGTCGTCCTTGACGTTGTAGGTGAGCTGGCAGCCGACGCCGCAGTACGGGCAGACCGACTCGACCTGCTTGTCGGGCACCACCAGCGCCGCATCGCGCGCCGGCATCAGCGCGCCGGTCGGACAGGCCTGCACGCATTCGCCGCAGGCGACGCAGGTGGACTGGCCCATCGGGTCGTCCATGTCGAACACCGGCCGCGCGCTTTCGCCGCGGAAAGCCAGACCGATCACGTCGTTCATCTGCTCGTCGCGGCAGGCGCGCACGCAGCGAGTGCACTGGATGCAGGCATCGAAATTGACCGCGATGCCCGGGTGCGACAGGTCCTGCGGAAAGTGCTCGCGCGGGGCGAAGCGCGGCTTGCCGACGCCGATGCGGGCCGCCCACTCGTCCACTTCGTTGTGGCGGGTATAGTCGGTTTCCGGCATGTCGGAGAGCAGCAGTTCGAGCACCATCTTCTGCGACGCCACTGCGCGTTCGCTGTCGGTGACGACCTTCATGCCCGCCGTCGGGAAGCGACAGCAGGAAGCCGCCAGCACCCGTTCGCCGCCGATCTCGACCATGCACGAGCGGCAATTGCCCACCGCCTCCATGCCTTCCATGTAGCAAAGACGAGGGATCGCGACGCCTTCGCGGTCGGCGATCTGCAGCAGGGTGTGGTTGGCGGGGCCGCTGATCTCACGGCCGTTCAGGCTGAAGCTCACCAGCGGCGCGTCCAGCTGCGCCATTTCCTGTCGGGTGATCGCGTTCATGGTGCGCCTATTTCAGTTCTTGCGGAAAATACTTGACCACGCAATCCACCGGGTTCGGCGCTGCCTGGCCAAGGCCGCAGATGGAGGCATCGCGCATCACCAGCGAAAGATCGGCCAGCATCGGCAGGTTCCACTTCGGCTGCTCAATCAGCTGGACTGCCTTGGCGGTGCCGACCCGGCAGGGCGTGCATTGCCCGCACGATTCGTGCTGGAAGAAACGCATCATGTTGCGCGCGGCGTCGGTGGCCGTATCCTGATTCGACAGGACGATCACCGCGGCCGAACCGATGAAGCAGCCATAAGGCTGCAGCGTGTCGAAGTCCAGCGGGATGTCGTTCATCGCGGCCGGCAGGATGCCACCCGACGCGCCTCCCGGCAGGTAGCCGTAGAAGGTCTGGCCCTCCAGCATGCCGCCGCAGTGCTCGTCGATCAGCTGCTGGATGGTGATGCCGGCCGGCGCCAGCTTCACGCCCGGCTGCTTTACCCGGCCCGACACCGAGAAAGACCGCAGGCCCTTGCGACCGTTTCGGCCTTGCGAGCCGAACCAATCGCCGCCCTTTTCAAGGATGTCGCGGACCCAGAACAGCGTCTCGAAGTTGTGTTCCAGCGTGGGCCGGCCGAACAGGCCGACCTGCGCGACGTAGGGCGGCCGCAGGCGTGGCATGCCACGTTTGCCTTCGATCGATTCGATCATGGCCGACTCTTCGCCGCAGATGTACGCGCCCGCGCCGCGCCGCAGCTCGACTTCGGGCATGCCTGTGATATGCGGAGAAGCCCGCAGCTTGCCCAGCTCCGCCTCGAGCAGGTTGCGGCAGCCGTGGTACTCGTCGCGCAGGTAGATATAGACCTTCGCGATGCCGACCGCCCAGGCCGCGACCAGCATGCCTTCCAGGAAGCGGTGCGGATCGCGCTCGAGATAGAAGCGGTCCTTGAAGGTGCCGGGCTCGCCTTCGTCGATGTTGACGGCCATCAACCGCGGTGCCGCTTCGGCGCCGACGATGCGCCACTTGCGGCCGGCCGGAAAGCCGGCGCCGCCGAGCCCGCGCAGGCCCGAGTCTTCCATCGCCTTGACGACCGATTCGACGTCGCGCTGGCCCGACATGCATTGCGCCAGCAGTGCATAGCCGCCCTTCGCGACGTACTCGTCCAGCCCGATGAAAGCTTCCGGCTCGTGCCGCACCGCGCGGGCCAGCACGGCCGCTTCGACCTTCTGGCCGGTAGCGTGGGGCACCGGGTTCTGGCCGACGACCGCGGCCGGCGCCTGTTCGCAGCGTCCGATGCAGGGCGCGGCGATCACGCGGACCTCACGCCCCAGGATCGCGGGCAATCGTGCCAGCAGCTCTCGCGCGCCCGCCATCTCGCACGACAAACCGTCGCACACGCGCACCGTCAGCGGCGGCGGAGCGACCTCTCCTTCCTTGACGACGTCGAAGTGGTGATAGAAGCTCGCCACTTCGTAGACTTCGGTCTGCGCCAGCCGCATCTCCTGCGCCAGTGCCGCCAGATGCTGCGAAGAGAGGTGACCGAAACGGTCCTGGATCCGGTGCAGGTGCTCGATCAGCAGGTCGGGCTGGCGTGAAGCGTCTCCCAGCAGCTCGCGAATGTCCGACAGCGCGCCGGGCTGGACCCGGCGGCCCCTGGGGGCCTCACGCTTGCGGGTCCGGATGTCCTGCGGCGTGACCGCGATCGGGATGATTCGTGACTGCTGCAATGGGTCTCGCACGATCGGACAGGTGCCGCCTTACAGCAGGCCCGCGCCGCGGGCCCACTGGTACTTGGCGCCCAGGATTTCCACCGGAATCTCGGTGGAGTAAGCATAGGCGGGGATACCGTGCTCGTACAGGTACTGCGCAGCCTCCTCGACTTCGACGTCACCGGCCAGCGACACGACCACCGGCTTGACCTTCCCCTTGGCCTTCATTTCCTCGACCACCTCCACCATCAGCTTGGCGAACACCATGGGCGGGGTCACGATCGTGTGCCAGTAGCCCAGGATCAGCGCATGGATGCGGTCGTCCTCCAGGCCCAGCTTGACCGTGTTCTGGTAGGTCTTGGGGGGCTCACCGCCGGTGATGTCGACCGGGTTGCCGGCCGCGCCGAACGGCGGGATGAACTTGCGGAAGGCCGCGTCCAGGTCGTCCGGCATCGGCTTGAGCAAGGTCAGCCCGTTGTCGACGCAGGCGTCGGACAGCAGCACGCCCGAACCGCCGGCGCCGGTGATGATGACGACGTTCTCACCCTTGGGGGTCGGCAGGATCGGAATGCCGCGCGCGAAGTCGAGCAGCTGGCGCAGGCTCTTGGCACGCACCACGCCGGACTGGCGCAGCACGTCGTCGTAGACCTTGTCGTTGCCGGCCAGCGCCCCGGTGTGCGAGCTGGCTGCAGCAGCGCCGGCGGAGGTGCGACCGGCCTTGAGCATGATCAC
>JAYUHN010000430.1:0-23284 GCA_043766965.1 Ramlibacter sp.
GTGACACTGCAGGCCGGTCAACAGCTGAACCTCGGTGGGGAGTCCGCATAATGGCCGTCATCAAAATGAAACCCACTTCGCCGGGTATGCGCGGCATGGTGAAGATTTCCCGGGATCACCTGCACAAGGGTGAACCTTATGCGCCGTTGCTGGAACCACAGTTCCAGAAGTCCGGCCGTAACAACAACGGGCACATCACAGTTCGCCACAAAGGCGGCGGCCACAAGCACCACTACCGCGTTGTCGACTTCAAGCGCAACAAGGACGCCATCGCGGCGAAGGTCGAGCGGATCGAATACGACCCCAACCGCACCGCCCACATTGCCTTGATATGCTACGCCGACGGCGAGCGCGCCTACATCATTGCCCCGCGCGGCCTTGAAGTCGGTGCCACGCTGGTCAGCGGTTCGGAAGCGCCGATCCGCGTTGGCAACACGCTGCCGATCCGCAATATTCCTGTCGGCTCGACCATTCATTGCATCGAGATGCAAATCGGCAAGGGTGCGCAAATTGCGCGTTCCGCCGGCACCTCGGCGACGCTGCTGGCCCGTGAAGGCACCTACGCCCAGGTGCGCATGCGCTCCGGTGAGGTTCGCAAGATCCACATCGAATGCCGCGCCACCATTGGCGAGGTCGCCAACGAAGAGCACAGTCTACGCCGCCTCGGCAAGGCTGGTGTCAAGCGCTGGATGGGGATTCGCCCAACCGTTCGCGGCGTGGTCATGAACCCGGTCGATCACCCGCACGGTGGCGGCGAAGGCAAGACCGGCGAAGGTCGCCATCCTGTCGATCCATGGGGTAACCTGACTAAAGGCTACCGCACCCGCAACAACAAGCGCACGCAAGTGATGATTGTTTCGCGTCGCAAGAAGTAAGGTTAAGCCATGACACGTTCACTCAAAAAAGGTCCCTTTGTCGACCACCACTTGATAGCCAAAGCTGATAAAGCGGTTACCAACAAAGACAAAAAGCCGATCAAAACCTGGTCGCGCCGCTCCATGATCCTGCCCGAGTTCATCGGGCTGACGATCGCCGTGCACAACGGCAAGCAGCACGTGCCGGTCTACATCACCGACCAGATGGTGGGGCACAAGCTCGGCGAATTCGCCCTGACGCGCACCTTCAAGGGTCATCCGGCGGACAAAAAAGTCCAGAAGAAATAAGGAATGACCATGTCAGAAACACGTGCAGTCCTCAGGGGTGTCCGTCTGTCGGTCGACAAGGGCCGGCTGGTCGCGGACCTGATCCGCGGCAAGAAGGTGGATCAGGCGCTCAACGTGCTGGAATTCACCCAGAAGAAGGCGGCCGGGATCATCAAGAAGGTGCTCGAGTCCGCGATCGCCAACGCCGAACACAACGACGGCGCAGACATCGACGACCTGCTGGTCAAGACCATCTATGTCGAACAGGGCACGTCCCTCAAGCGCTTCACCGCTCGCGCCAAAGGCCGCGGCAACCGCATCGTCAAGCCCACGTGCCACGTGTACTTGACCGTCGGCAACTAACAGGCTCGCAAGACTATGGGACAGAAAATCCACCCTACCGGCTTTCGCCTGTCGGTGAGCCGCAACTGGGCCAGCCGCTGGTACGCCAACAACCGCGACTTTGCCGGCATGCTGGCCGAAGACATCAAGGTACGCGAGTACCTCAAGGTCAAGCTGAAGAACGCGGCCGTGTCCCGCATCCTGATCGAGCGCCCCGCCAAGAACGCGCGCATCACCATCTTCTCGGCGCGTCCGGGTGTGGTGATCGGCAAGAAGGGCGAAGACATCGAGGCGCTCAAGAAGGAACTTGGCAAGCGCCTGGGCGTGCCGGTCGCGGTCAACATCGAGGAAGTGCGCAAGCCCGAAATCGACGCCAAGCTGATCGCCGACAGCATCACGCAGCAGCTCGAAAAGCGCATCATGTTCCGCCGCGCGATGAAGCGCGCCATGCAGAACGCGATGCGCCTGGGCGCGCAGGGCATCAAGATCATGTCGTCGGGCCGCCTCAACGGGATCGAGATCGCCCGTTGCGAGTGGTACCGCGAAGGGCGCGTGCCGCTGCACACCCTGCGCGCCGACATCGACTACGGTTTCTCGGAAGCCAAGACCACCTACGGCGTCATCGGCGTCAAGGTCTGGGTCTACAAGGGCGACACGCTGGGCCGCAACGATGCGCCTGCTTCCGAAACGCCACGTCCCGACGACGAGCGCCGCCCGCGCGGTCCGCGCCGCGATGCCCGCCCGGGTGACCGCCCGACAGGAGACCGCCGTGGTCCCCCGCCTCGCCGCCCTGCGGCAGGTGCGGCCAACGTTGCGCCGGCCGACGGCAGCGACAAGCCCGCCGAAGCAACCCCGGGTGCAGACGCACCAAAAACGACCGTCAAGCGCGTGCGCAAGGCGGCCGCACCGCCAGTTACGCCGGCGGCTGACGGCAAAGGAGAATAAGAATGCTGCAACCCGCTCGCCGAAAATACCGCAAGGAACAGAAGGGCCGCAACACCGGCATCGCCACCCGGGGCAACCTGGTGGCTTTCGGTGACTTCGGCCTTAAGTGCACGGACCGCGGCCGCCTGACGGCGCGCCAGATCGAAGCCGCGCGCCGCGCGATTTCCCGCCACGTCAAGCGCGGTGGCCGCATCTGGATCCGGGTGTTTCCCGATAAACCGATCTCGCACAAGCCCGCTGAGGTGCGGATGGGTAATGGCAAGGGCAACCCGGAGTACTACGTGGCCGAGATCCAGCCGGGCAAGGTCGTGTTCGAGATCGTCGGCGTGCCCGAAGAGCTCGCCCGCGAAGCGTTCCGCCTGGCCGCCGCCAAGCTGCCGCTGCGCACCACCTTCGTCAGCCGAATGATCGGCGCGTGATTCAGGAGAATGAGAATGAAAGTTGCTGAACTACGCCAGAAAGACGTCGCCGCCCTACAGAACGAAGTCAAGGAGCTGCAAAAAGCCCACTTCGGACTGCGGATGCAGAAGGCCACGCAACAATTGACCAATACCGGAACGCTGCGCGTCACGCGCCGCGACATCGCCCGCGCCAAGACCATCCTGGCGCAGAAGCAGGCCGGCTCCGCACCCCAGGTGGGCGCCAGGAACCCGGCCAAGCAAGGAAAAGCACCATGACGGAAGCAAGAACATCCCTCAAGCGCAGCCTGATCGGCAAGGTCGTGAGCGACAAGCGCGCCAAGACCGTGACGGTCCTGGTCGAGCGCCGCGTGAAGCACGAGCTGTACGGCAAGATCGTTGCCAAATCGAGCAAGTACCACGCCCATGACGAGAAGGGCGAGTTTCATACCGGCGACGTGATCGAGATCACCGAGAGCCGGCCCATCTCCAAGACCAAGAACTGGGTGGCCAGCCGCCTGGTCGAGAAGGCCGCAGCGGTCTGACAGGGCCCCTCACGCTTGCGCCAGGGCAGTCCCCTGCGCCCGACAGCAAAACGGCCCACAATGTGGGTCGTTTGTCATTTCCGGAGACACCATGATCAAAGTCGGCGATTCCCTTCCTTCAGCGACCCTGATGGAGTATTCCGAAGTCGAAGGCGGGGGCTGCAGCATCGGCCCCAACCCGGTCGATGTCGCCAAGGCAACGGCCGGCAAGACCATCGCCATCTTCGGCCTGCCGGGCGCCTTCACGCCCACCTGCTCGGTCAAGCACGTGCCCGGCTATATCGAGAAAGCGCAGGAGTTCAAGGCGGGCGGCGTGGACGAGATCTGGTGCGTCAGCGTGAACGACGCATTCGTGATGGGAGCCTGGGGGCGCGAGCAGAAGACCGATGGCAAGGTCCGCATGCTGGCCGACGGCAGCGCGGATTTTGCCAAGGCGACCGGCCTGACGCTCGACCTGACGGGCCGTGGCATGGGCATGCGCAGCACCCGCTATTCGATGCTGGTGAAGAACGGCAAGGTGGCTGCCCTCAATATCGAAGGCCCCGGCAAGTTCGAGGTGAGCGACGCCGGCACGCTGCTGGCGCAGGCCAAGGGCTGACCTGCCGGCGGCGGCGATTCAGCCTTGCCGCCGCGTCGGCTCACCAGCCTGATTGCCGCTCCAGATCGGCCTTCAGGTAGTGCGCGCCCGCGATCGGGTTGTGATAGTAGGGCGGGATCTCTTCGAAGCCGAGATCTTCATACAGAGCGCGCGCTGCTTCCATGTCGTCCAGGGTGTCCAGCAGCACGCAGGCATATCCGGCCCGGCGTGCGGCGTCCAGGGCCGCTTCGGCCAGCTGGCGGCCAAGGCCCAATCCGCGGTAGGCGTGACGGACATACAGGCGCTTCATCTCCGCTGCATTCGGGTAATCAGCCCCGTCCAGTGGCCTAAGCGCGCAGCAGCCGGCCGGCTTGCCGTCCACCTTCGCCACCAGCAGCGTACCGCGCGGCGCAGTGTATTCGCCCGGCAGGGTAGCGAGCTCATGTTCGAAATCCTGGAAGCACAGGTCCACACGCAGGCTCTGCGCGTATTCGCGGAAAATCGTCCGGACCGGCTCGAAGTCGACCGGCAGTTCAGGTGTGAACAGCTGGATCCGGGGCAACAAAGAGGCTTGCAAGCTCGTGCATGGACGATGGAGAGGCTTTCAGTTTATACGGCCGCGGTGGTCCCAGGTCGATCCCGACACTGTGTCTCGGGATTAACCCGGGGGGGATGGGGTCGGGCAGAACTTCCGACCTTGGCCTGACTCAGCCATGAACGGGGACGAAAAAAAACGCTAGACAGGGGGAGCATGTTGGATCAATTACTTGCCAACCCGGCGGTCCAGGCCGGGGTGGCGCCATTCCTGGCAGCGCTGTTGGTGGCGGCACCGCTGCGCCGTAGCCGCGTGCTCGGGCTCGCCATCGCTGCCGGCTTTCTGGTGGTGGTCGCTTTGACCATCGGATTCTCTTTTGAATCGCTGACCAGCACCCGCAAGCTGGTGCTGGTCGGATTTGCGGCAACGATCGCCTTACTCGGGATCGAGCTCGCGGCCCTTCCCCCTGGCCGCGCCCTCCGTGGCGCGATTGCCGCCGCCATGGCAGTCAGCGCAGTCTGGGTGGCGCTGCGAATTCTGCAGCAGAAGGAAACCGGCACGGCGCTCCTGTGGGGCGCGTCAGCCGCCGTCTATCTCGCGCTGTTGACTGACTCCGTACTGCAAGTCGGCGACGACGGCGTCCGCGCATCCGCAACCGGCTTGGCGCTCGGGCTGGGAACCGGCGGGCTGGCCCTGCTGGGCGCATCTGCGCTGATGGCCCAGACCGGCATCGCCATCGGCGCGGCCGCGGGTGCGACGCTGCTGGTGCAGATGCTGGCCGGGAATAGGGCGCGACCGGGGTGGACGCTCGCGCTGGTCGCCGCAGTTGTGTGCGGGCTGGCCTGCCTGATCGCAGTGTTCACCGGGGCGCTGCCCTGGTACTGCCTGCTGCCCACGCTGGCGACACCCTGGGCGACCCGGCTGGTGCCGGCTGGGGAACGCCCGGTCTGGCTGACTTCCATCTTCAGCGCAGTCGTTGCGCTGATCCCCATGTTGCTTGCCGTAGGCCTGGCCTGGTTCACGGCAGGTGCATCCACGTAAGTGGCCGACGCCATTTCAAATCCCAACCACCGGAGCAACACCATGTCCCGTCTACTTTCCGTCCTGCTTGCACTTGCCTGTCCCCTGTCGGTGCTGGCTGCCCCGCAGACCTATGCCTTCGACCCGATGCATTCGTTCCCCAACTTCAGCATCAATCATCTCGGGATGAGCAACATCCATGGCCGCTTCGACCGGATGACTGGCACCGTCGTGTTCGACCCGGTCGCCAAGACAGGATCGCTGGAAGCGACGGTGGCGACGGCGTCCGTCACCACCGGCGACAGCAAGCGCAGCGACGGCGCGCGATCGCGCGACGAGCACCTGCGTTCAGCAGATTTCTTCAACTCGGCCGAGTTCCCGGACATGGTCTACAAGTCGACCAAATTCAACTTCAACGGCGAGAACGTCGAGAGCATCGAAGGCAATCTGACGCTGCTGGGCGTGACCAAGCCGGTCAAGTTCCAGGTTGTGTCCTTCAAGTGCGGACTGCATCCGTTCAACAAGAAGCCGATGTGCGGCGCCGACGTCGAAGGCAGCATCAAGCGGTCCGACTGGGGCATGAAATTTGGGGTTCCGGGCGTCTCCGACGAGGTCAAGATCGCGATCGACCTCGAGGCGTATCCCCAGTAATCGGTCTCCGCGGGACTCAGGCTTCGGCGAGCAGCTTTTCGATCAGCTTGTGCAACTCGGCAAAGTCCGGCGCACCGACATAGCGCTTGACGATGTCGCCGCGCTTGTTGACCACGTAGCTGGTGGGGGTCAGCTGCACGTCGCCCCAGGCCTTGGCGACCGCGCCCGTGTTGTCGATCGCCACCCTGAAAGGCAACCGGCGCGTTTCGGCGTAATTGACGACGTAGCTGGGCGGGTCATAGCTCATGGCCACCGCCAGCGTGTCGTAGCCGCGGCCCTTGTATTTTTCGTAGGTCGAGATCACCTTGGGCATCTCGCTGATACAGGTGACGCAGCTGGTGGCCCAGAAGTTCACCAGCGTCACGTGGCCCTTCAGGTCGGCGCTGGTCCGACGCGTCCCATCGAGCAGCACGAACGTCGAATCTGGGGCCGCCGCAGTGGCGCTGCCCAGGTACACGGCCGCGCCGCCGGCAAGCAGGGCGGCGGCAATGACACCGGTCAGGAGGCGTTTCATGCTGCCCATTTTAGCCCCGGGGCGCTGGCCGGCAGGGGCGAAGGGTCAGCCGGCGGCCTCCAGCAGGACGCGCGTGAGGTCGTCCGCAGCGGTGATCATCGGGTCGTGGCCGGTCTGTAATTCCACCATGCGCACGCCCGCTCCGCCGCGCCAGGCGCCGTCCCAGTAACCCGGATCCTGCAGACGCAGGCGCACGGCGTCGATCGTGCCGAGCGTCGGACGCACGCAGCTGACGAAGGTCCGCGGCACGACGGCCACGCGTTCTGGATCGAAGTCGAGGCGGGCGAGGTAGGTATGGCCGGGATGCGGTGTCTGGCGCCTGCGGACCCATTCGAGGTCCTCACCCGCCAAGCCGAACACCGCCGGGTCGGGTGGTGCAATGCTGTAGTCAGGCGACGCCGCCGCAGCTGCGAGCCGTGCCTCGCGAACGGCGCCGGAATGGGTCGCGCTCCAGCTTTCACCGGGCCTTGGGACCACCGCATCAACATACACCAGGTGCTTGAGACGCTGCGATTCGCGGTCCGCAATTGCAGTGCCGATCATGCCCGCATAAGAATGCACGGCCAGGACGACCTTCTCCATTTCTTCGGCGGCGAGCGCCTGCTGCACGTCGAGGATGTGTGTTTCCAGGGTGATCGTTGGCGACATCAGGTGGGCGCGGTCGCCCAGGCCCGTGAGGGTGACGGCATGGGCCCGGTGGCCCTGGGCGGCGAGCGCTCGCAGCACGTGGCGCCAGCACCATGCGCCGTGCCATGCGCCATGGATCAGGACGAAATCAGCCATGTCAGATCACCTTCCCGTCTCTCAGCTGCGCGAGCTCTGCCGGCGTGCGGCGCAGCAGCCCGGCCAGCACCTCGTCGGTGTGCTGCCCCAACAGCGGGGGCGGCAGGTCGGTTCGTACCGGCGTCGCACCGAGCTTCATGGGACTGGCGACCAGCCGCAGCGACGGATCCAGCGGATGCTTCCACCGGTCCACCATCGCCCGTTGCTGCACCTGCGGATCGGCGAACACCTCAGCCAGATCGTTGATCGGGCCGCACGGCACTTTCGCTGTCTCGAGCGCCGCCAGCCAATCGGCCTTGCTGCGCTGCTTCATGATGCCCTCGAGCAGCGGAACCAGGACGGCACGGTTGCGAACGCGGTCCTGGTTGCGGGCGAACCGCGCATCCAGCGCCAGTTCCGGCTGGCGCGCGATCTCGCAGAACCTGGCGAACTGGCTGTCGTTGCCCACTGCGAGAATGATGTGGTCCTTGCTGCCATCCGGGGCCGGCGCGGTTTCGAACACCTGGTAGGGGACGATGTTCTGGTGGGCATTGCCGGAACGACCCGGCACGTTGCCGCTCACCAGGTAGTTGGCGCCGAGGTTGGCCAGCATCGCGACCTGCGTATCGAGCAGCGCCAGATCGATCGCCTGGCCCTGGCCGGTCGCTTCGGCGTGCCGCAATGCAGCCAGGACCGCGACCGCCGCATACATGCCGGTGAAAAGGTCGGCCACCGCGACACCGACCTTCTGCGGGCCACCGGCCAGGTCGTCGCGCTCGCCGGTGATGCTCATGAGCCCGCCCATTCCCTGCACCGCATAGTCGTAGCCGGCGCGCTCCCGATATGGCCCGGTCTGGCCGAAGCCGGTGATGCTGCAATACACAAGGCGCGGGTTGAGCGTCTTGAGCGAGGGATAGTCGAGCCCGTAGCGCGCCATGTCGCCGACCTTGAAGTTCTCCACGAAGACGTCGCACAGCGGCACCAGGTCGCGCACCAGCGCTTGCCCGGCGGGCTGCGAAATGTCGCAGGTCAGCGAGCGCTTGTTGCGATTGGCGCCGAGGTAATAAGCGGCTTCGGCCGTGTCCAGGCCCTGCGCATCTTTCAGGAACGGCGGGCCCCAGCCGCGCGTATCGTCGCCGCTGCCGGGCCGCTCGATCTTGATGACGTCGGCGCCGAGGTCGGCCAGCGTCTGGGTGCACCACGGACCGGCGAGGACCCGCGACAGGTCGAGCACGCGGATGCCATCGAGTGAGTTCATGGCTGCATTTTCGGCGCAAACCGATAATGCCGGGATGCCCCGTCGCGTGCTCGCAGCCCTCCTTCTCTGCCTGGCCGGCTGCAGCCCCACGTTCAACTGGCGCGAAGTCCGCGCCGAGGCCATGGGCCTGCGCGCCATGTTTCCGTGCAAGCCCGACAAGGGATCACGCACCGTGCCGATGGCGGGCCGGCAGGTCGAACTGCACGTGCTTGGCTGCGACGCCGGGGGCGCCACCTTCGCCGTGCTGTCCGGCGATATTGGCGATCCACTGCGGGCGGGCGAGGTGCTCGCGCAGTGGCAGCGCGCAACGGTGGCCAACCTGCACGGCGCTGCGCGCGACCGACCGTTCGCTCTGGCGGGCGCGTTGCCATTGGCGCAATCGCTGCGTGTGACAGCCAGGGGATCGCGCGCTGGCGGCGCCATGGTCGATGGCGAGGCAGCGTATTTCGCGCGCGGCAGCCGGGTGTTCCAGGCGGTGGTTTATGCCGAGCGCATGCCGGGCGCAGCCGCCGAGATGTTTTTCGCCGGGTTGAGACTCGAATGAAGCCGCTGCCGGTACGCGCTGCCGTGGTGGTCTTCCTTGCCTTTGCGCTCACCTACTTTTTTTCGGCGTTGCTGCGGGCGATCACGGCAACGCTGGCACCGGTGCTGACGCAGGAATTCAACCTGCATTCGCGCGACCTCGGGCTGCTCGGCGGCGGCTACTTCCTCGGCTTCGCGGCGACCCAGCTGCCGCTCGGGAGCTGGCTGGACCGGCATGGGCCGAAGCGAGTGATCCTGGGATTCCTGGGTGTCGCCGTTCTTGGGTGCATCGCATTCTCGTTCGCCAGCAGCTTCGCCTCATTGCTCGCGTCACGGGTGTTGTGCGGGATCGGCGTCAGCGCCTGCCTGATGGCGCCGCTGAGCGGGTTCCGCCGCTGGCTCGCGCCGGCCACGCAATTGCGGGCCAACAGCTGGATGCTGATGACCGGCTCCGTCGGCATGCTGGCGTCGACGCTGCCGGTGCAGTGGCTGGTGCCCATGATCGGCTGGCGGCCGCTGTTCTGGGCGCTGGCCGTGTTGATCATGCTGTCGATGGCCGTGATCGCGCTGGCGGTTCCGTCCTGGCAGCCTGGCCCGGCGGACGCTGGGACCCGGCCGGGAAGTTATGCGCAGGTCTGGCGCGACCCGTACTTCCGCCGCATGGCGCCGATCGGCTTTTTCAGCTACGGCGGAATGATCGCGATCCAGACGCTGTGGGCCGGTCCCTGGCTGGTCCGGGTTGCGGGGTATCCGCCGCTGGCGGCCGCCGGGGGGCTTTTCATCATCAACGCCGCCATGATGGCGACCTTCCTCGTCTGGGGCGCGGTGAATCCGCGGCTGACGCGCCAAGGCATCAGCGCCGACCGCCTGATCGCCTGCGGCCTGCCGCTCAGCCTGGCGTTGCTTGCTACGATAATCGTAGCGGGACAGTCGGCCGGAGCCGGCTCCTGGGCCCTGTTCTGTGTTTCGTGCAGCTTCGTCGCGCTGGCCCAGCCGGCGGTCTGCATGGCGTTTCCCGCGGCGCTGGCCGGGCGCGCACTGTCGGCGTTCAACCTGGTCATCTTCAGCGGCGTGTTCGTCGTGCAGTGGGGAATCGGATTGCTGATCGACGGTTTTGCCGCCGCCGGACTGGGCACTGTCGACTGCTTCCGCGCGGCGATGTCGGTGTTCCTGGCCTGCATCTCGGCGGCGTATGCCTACTTCATGCTGGCGAACCGGGATAATCGCCGGACCGCTACCACCCCGCCATGAATGCCATCCTCCTGATCGCCCACGCCCCGTTGGCCAATGCATTTCGCCAGTGCGCACTGCATGTCTTTCCCGATTGTGAAAGCACGGTGGCCGCGATCGACGTGCAGCCCAACCTGTCGCCGGAAGAAACGCTGGCGACGGCGCGCATCTCGCTGGAACAGCTAGGCCGGCTGGCGCAGGTGAGCGGCGTGCTGGTGCTGACCGACATCTTCGGGGCCACCCCGAGCAACGTCGCGCAGAAACTGGTGGACGGCGTGCGCAGCCGGTTGATCACCGGGGTCAACCTGCCGATGCTCTTGCGCGCGGTCAGTTACCGGCACGAGGCGCTGGAGGCCCTGGTGTCGCGCGCCGTCGTCGGCGGCACCCAGGGCGTGATGCAAGTGGCCGTGACGGCGCCTCAAAACCAGCCCAGACGCAGCAATGATCAAGACAAACACGACCATCAGCAATAAGCTGGGGCTGCACGCCCGGGCATCGGCCAAGCTCACCAAGCTGGCCGGAAGCTTTCCGTGCGAGGTATGGATGTCGCGCGGCGAGCGTCGCGTCAACGCCAAAAGCATCATGGGCGTGATGATGCTGGCGGCCGGCATCGGCAGCGAGGTCGGCGTCGAGACCAACGGCGAGCGCGAGCAAGAGGCGATGGACGCGATCCTGGCGCTGATCGCCGACAAGTTCGGCGAGGGGGAGTGACAATGCGCGGCAAGCAGTCATCCGTCATGGAGCTGAAGTGACATTCAGCGTCCACGGCCTGCCGGTCGCACGGGGCATCGCGATCGGTCGTGCGGTGCTGATGGCATCCAGCCGCGTCGACGTGGCGCATTATTTCATCGACCCGGGCCAGGTCGAGAGCGAGATCACCCGGGTGCGGGTCGGCCGTAATTCGGTGGTGGAAGAGATCCAGCGGCTGCAGCACACCATCGCCGCGATGGGGCCCAAGGAGGCGCCCCACGAACTCGCCGCGCTGCTGGACGTGCACCTGATGTTGCTGCAGGACGAAGAGCTGATCACCGGGGTCAAGCACTGGATCAGCGAACGCCTGTACAACGGGGAATGGGCTCTCACCACCCAGCTCGAAGTGCTGGCGCGCCAGTTCGACGACATGGAGGACGAGTACCTGCGCGAGCGCAAGGCCGACCTGGAACAGGTTGCCGAACGCATCCTGCGCTACATGAAGGGCGTGGGTTCGCCGGTGGCGCCGCCGGCGTCGCGGCGCAAGACGCAGCAGGACCTCCTGCTGGACGACAGCATCGACGTGCCGCTCGTGCTGATCGCGCACGACCTGTCGCCGGCCGACATGCTGCAGTTCAAGCAGAGCGTGTTCGCCGGCTTCGTCACCGACGTCGGCGGCAAAACGTCGCACACCGCCATCGTCGCGCGCAGCATGGACATCCCGGCGGTGGTCGGCGCCCGCAGCGCCAGCCACTTGGTGCGGCAGGACGACTGGGTGATCATCGACGGCGATACCGGCGTGATGATCGTCGACCCCTCGCCGATCATCCTGGCCGAATATGGCTTCAAGCAGCGGCAGGCCGAACTGGAGCGCGGCCGACTCTCGCGGCTGCGGCATACCCCCGCCGTGACACTCGACGGCCAGAAAGTCGAACTGCTGGCCAACATCGAGATGCCGGAGGACGCACCCGGCGCCGTGCTCGCGGGCGCAGTCGGGGTCGGCCTGTTCCGCAGCGAATTCCTGTTCATGGGACGCAAGGGCGATCTGCCTGGCGAGGAAGAGCAGTACCAGGCATACAGGAAGGCGGTCGAAGGCATGCAGGGCCTGCCGGTGACGATCCGCACGATCGACGTCGGCGCCGACAAGCAGCTGGACGATTCACTGCGCGATGCGGCGCACCTGAATCCGGCACTTGGCCTGCGGGCGATCCGCTGGAGCCTGGCCGATCCAGCGATGTTTCTCACCCAGCTGCGTGCGATCTTGCGCGCGGCGGCGCACGGGCAGGTCAACCTGCTGATCCCGATGCTGGCGCACGCCAGCGAAATCCGACAGACGCTGTCGCTCGTGGACTTTGCCCGGGCCGAACTGGACAACCGGGGCGTGGTCTCGGGCCCGGTCAAGCTGGGCGCGATGATCGAGATTCCGGCGGCGGCGCTGACGCTGCGGATTTTTCTGAAGTACTTCGACTTCCTGTCCATCGGCACCAACGACCTGATCCAGTACACGCTGGCAATCGACCGCGCCGACGAGTCGGTCGCCCACCTGTACGACCCGTTGCATCCGGCGGTGCTGCGGTTGGTGGGCGAGACCATCGCCGAATGCAACGCGCAGGGCAAGGGCGTCAGCATCTGCGGAGAAATGGCCGGCGACATCACCCTCACGCGCCTGCTGCTCGGCATGGGTCTGCGCAGCTTCTCGATGCACCCTGCGCAGATCCTGGCGGTGAAGCAGGAAGTGCTTCGCGCCGACGCGTCGCGGCTGGCGCCCTGGGCACAGCAGGTGCTCGACTCGGAAGACCCCGCCGGTTTGCTGGCCAAGTAGTCCCGGCGCGGGCCGCAATCGCTGATTCCTCCCGGATCGGGACTGGGTTGTACGGCTGCTAACGATGAGCTAAGCTGGTTGAAACATGACGATACATGTACCAGAAGTTCAACTGCTGCTGTCACCAAGGACGAAATGATGTTCACCAAATCCGCATCGCTGAGGGCGTGTCCCTCGAGGGCCTGGCTGGCCGGGTTTGCCGCCACGTTCGCATTGCTCGGTTGCGGAGGCGGCGGCGGCGATGCCACGCCTGTCGCGGCCACTTCCATTCTCGACAGTTTCGGCCTGGTGGTCGCGGCTGGCGGCACTGATGGCGTGGGGGTCGGAGACTCGGGCGCCGACGGCACCGCCGGAGACGGAGCAGGGATCGTCGGCGGACTGGTGGTCGTGACCGATGCCGGCGGCAAGACGGTAAGCGCCGCCACGGACGCTCAAGGCTATTACCGGGTGAAGGTCACTGGATTCACGCCGCCGCTGGTGGCAAAGCTCACCAAAGCGGACGGCAAGACATTCTTTTCGTTCAACACCAGGCAGCTCAAGGTCAACGGGTTCACCACGCTCAATATCACGGGCCTGACCGACAAGCTGGCGTCCGACGTGGCACGCGCCGCGGGCAAGATGAAGGCCGCCGACCTGACCCCGCAGATCGTTGCAGCCAACGGCGCCGCCATCATCCAGTCGATCGAAAGCCTGCGTTCGACAATCGGCCCGATCATCACCGCCGCCGGCATCGACTCCGCGGGCTTCGACCCGCTGGGGGCGCCGTTCCGCCCGAACCACGCCGGCTACGATTTCGTCCTGGACAACACCAAGGTGACGGTCGCGGCCGACGGGTCGACGCAGGTTGCCGTCGCCCCGACTTTCAGGTCGCCGAACGGCTTGTCCGGCAACTGGCGGCAGATGATCGCGGTGGAAGGACAAACCGCCGTCGGCAACGTGGTGGTGCCGGCCAGCTCCGTTCCCGCGGAACTGATCCTCACCCAGTCGGGTGCCGCCATCGCCGCGGCGTTCCTGGCGCCGACCAACGTGTCGGCGAACGGAAGCGTGTACACGGTGTCGGTCAACGGCACGACGACGACGATCACCGGGCCGAACACCAACTTCACCATGACCGTGAACAGCTACAGCTTCGCCAATTTCAAGGGCTGTGGCAGCTGCGGCGTCGATTCGACGGTGTCGGTGACCATGAGCGCCAATTTCACCGCGGGCGGCACGCTCGATGGCAAGTCCATCCCGACGATCACGACCAGCTTCTCCGCGACCTTGAGCTGGAAGCGCATGAACTGATTCCAGGCAGCGCGACCGAAAGAAACCGCCGGACCACCGGCGGTTTTTTTTCGCTGGGCCTGCCATGAGCTGCGGCCTTGCCGCCATTGCAATCGACGAAGAAGAAAACGTCATCACGGCCCCTTTGATCGCTTCGGTCGAAGCAATGAAAAAATGGTCAGCACGTGGCGGTGCGCAACGAAGCACTTCGCCTGGCTTCGAACAGCTCTAGGCGAGATTCGACAAAGGCGTTCATCAGGCTGCTGGTCAATCGGCTGATCGACACCACGGCGCAAATCGGCACATGGGACTTGCTGGCGGCGCCGGCGCGTCCTTCCCCCAGGCCGTGACCTGCCGGCCTGCACCGCTTCCCGATTGTTCAGCGGGTTCGCGTACCGAGAATCGCCGCGCCGACGATCATGGCCGCGGCGAGCACGATCGACGCGCTGAAGGCCTGTCCGCTGATCGCCATCAGGAGCCCCGTCGACAGCAGCGGCGTCAGATAACTGAGGACGCCGATGTGCCGCGGATCGCCGGTCTTGAGCGCCCGGTCCCACAGGAAGAAGGCGCTGCCGAGCGGTCCCAGCCCCATCGCGGTGATCAGCAGCCAGTCGCGGGCGGTCAGCGCTGCCGGTGCTTCCAGCAATGCGTGGCACAGCAACGAGAGCGACCCCGAGACCAGCCCGAACAAGCCGATCGCCGCCGTCGGAAAAGCAGCCACGCGGCGCGTTCCCAGCGAGTAGCTGGCCCAGATGAAAGCTGACCCGAAGGCCGGCAGGTAACCCCAGGACCAGCCGGTTGGCCTCGCGTCGGCGGCGCCCAGGATAGCGACCGCGGCGCCGGCGAAACCAAGCAACGCCGCAATGACGTGGACGGCCCGAAGCGTGACCTTCGGCAGGAACAGCGGCGCCAACACCACCATGAGCAGCGGCCACAGGTAGTTGACCAGATTGGCCTCGACTGGCGGCGCCATTCGCAATGCGATGAACAGCAGGAAGTGGAAGCCGAACAGGCCGTAGATGCCGAGCGCCAGCGTTGCCGGCGGCACCCGCCATCGCCGCGCCAGCGGCCAGGCCGGAACGCTGCCGATGATCAGGGCCAGTCCGGTCAGCAGGAAAGGGGGAATGTGGCTGAGGCTGACGCCGAGGGAAGCGAGCGTCGCCCACAGCAGGATCGCGCCCAGCGCGTCCAGCTTGCCGCTCAGGTGTTGGCCACGCCGGCGGCGTGGGCCTGTTGGTCCGCGTGGTAGCTCGAACGCACCATGGCGCCGACAGCCGCATGCGAAAAACCCATCTCGCGGGCCTTCGCTTCGAACATCTTGAAGGTGTCCGGATGGACGTAACGCCGTACCGGCAGATGCGATGTCGAGGGTGCGAGGTACTGGCCGATGGTCAGCATGTCGATCTGGTGCCCGCGCATGTCGCTCATCGTCTGCAGGATTTCGTCGTCGGATTCACCCAGGCCCACCATGATGCCGCTCTTGGTCGGCACGCCGGGATGCAGCGCCTTGAACTTCTTCAGCAGGTTGAGGCTGAAGGCGTAGTCGCTTCCGGGTCGCGCTTCGCGGTACAGCCGCGGAATCGTTTCCAGGTTGTGGTTCATCACGTCCGGCGGCGCCGCCTTCAGGATCTCGAGCGCGCGGTCGTCGCGGCCCCGGAAATCAGGGACCAGGATCTCGATGGTGGTCGCCGGCGACAGTTCACGGGTGCGCCGGATGCAGTCCACGAAGTGCTGCGAGCCGCCATCGCGCAGGTCGTCGCGGTCGACCGAGGTGATCACCACATACTTCAACTTGAGCCGCGCGATGGTGCGCGCCAGGTTGTCCGGCTCGCTGGCGTCGAGCGGGTCGGGTCGGCCGTGGCCGACGTCGCAGAACGGGCAGCGCCGGGTGCACTTGTCGCCCATGATCATGAAAGTGGCCGTGCCCTTGCCGAAGCATTCGCCGATGTTCGGGCACGAGGCTTCCTCGCACACGGTGTGCAGGTTGCTCTCGCGCAGGATCTGCTTGATCTCGTAGAAGCGCGTGGTGGGCGAGCCCGCCCGGACCCGGATCCAGTCCGGCTTTTTCAGAATCTCGGCCGCGACGACTTTCACCGGGATGCGCGACAACTTGGCGGCGCCCTTCTGTTTGGCGGCAGGGTCGTAGCTCTGGGCGGTCTGCGCGGTGCGCACGATTTCGGTCATGGAGGCCTCAGGGCGACAGCATGACGCCGAGCTTCTGGCCCAGCACCCGCGCCGCCTCGTTCCAGGTGGTAGAGACACCGATTGTAGAAAGATCCACGGTCTGCAGCCCGGCATGGCCGCAGGGGTCGATGCGGGAGAAGGGTTCCAGGTCCATCGCCACGTTGAGCGCCACGCCGTGGTACGTGCAATTGCGGCTCACCTTGATGCCCAGCGCGGCGATCTTTCCGAGACCGCTGAAGTTGTGTTTGCGGGCCTCACCCGCCATCCCTGGCTTCCGGCTCGGGCCAGGGGTGATAGATGCAGGCAGGCCGGCATGCGAAAACGGATCGTCCGGCCGCACGTAGATCCCCGGCGCGCCCGCAACGCGGTGCCCGGTCACCCCGAAGTGCGCCAGCGTGCGAAGCACGGCATCCTCCAGCTTGAAAACGTATTCCTTGACATGGATGCCGCCGCGCCGCAAGTCGACCAGTGGATACGCGATCACCTGTCCCGGCCCGTGGTAGGTGACCTGGCCGCCGCGGGTCGTGCGCAGCACCGGGATCGTGCCGGCGCGCAGCACGTGCTCCGGTCGGCCGGCGACGCCCTGGGTGAACACCGGCTCGTGCTCGCACAGCCAGAGTTGGTCCGGCGTGGACCCATCACGCGCGGCGGTGAAGTCCTGCATCGCCTGCGCCGTCGGCAGGTAGGCGACCCGGCCGAGGGCGCGCACTTCCATGGCTACAGGACGACCTTGACCATCGGATGCGTCGACAGGGTGCGGTACAGCTCGTCGAGCTGCTCCCGGCTGGTGGCCGTCACGGTGATCGTGATGCCGAGGTATTTGCCGCCTTTGCTGTCGCGCAGTTCGACGCTCGCGGCATCGAAGCCCGGGTCGAACTGCTTGGCGATGGAGGTGATCGCATGGACGAAACCATCGGTTTTCTGGCCCAGCACCTTGATCGGGAACTGGGACGGGTAGTCGATCAGCGACTCCCGATCGGCGGGGGCGGCGCCGGGCGTGGGCGAAGAAGATGTGCTCATGGTGTTGCAGCCTGCTTGGCCCGCTGGTAGCCGGCGTACAGACGTTGGTAGATGGGGCCGGGACGGCCGCTTCCAATGGGCCGGCGGTCCAGCAGCGTGACGGCCAGCACTTCCTTGGTGGCCGACGACAGCAGCAGTTCATCGGCCTCGAACACCTCGTCGCGGGCAATGCGGCGCAGCTCCAAGGGGATGCCCGCCTCCCGGCACAGAGTTTCGAACAGGCCGTAGCGGATCCCTTCCAGCACCAGGTTGTCCTTCGGCGTGCCCATCAGTTTGCCCGCTTGCACCACCCAGACGTTCGACGCCGCTGCTTCGCTCAAAAAGCCGTCGCGGAACATGATCGTCTCGACGGCGCCGACATCCGCGCTCAGCTGACGCGCCAGCACCGCGCTGGCCAGGCTGATGCTCTTCACATGCGCCTTCTTCCAGCGGAAGTCATCCGCGGTCACGCAGGCCACGCCTTGGCTGCGGTCATGTTCCGGATAGATGTACATCCGGTTGCTCGTGACGAACACCGTGGGTGTCAAGCCGGGCGGCATGACGTGGTCGCGCATGGCGACGCCCCGGGTCACGTGGATGTAGACCATCTGGTCGGTCTCCTCGGGCCGCTTTTCCATTGCCTTGGCATAGGCGGCGATCAGTTGCAGCACCAGCGAATGCCACTGCGGATGCGTCATCGGGTTCGCGATGCGCAGCTCGGACAGGCTGCGGTCGAGCCGCGCCATGTGCTCCCCGAAACGGAAGGGACGACCCGCATAAGCAGGCACCACTTCGTACACGCCATCGCCGAAAATGAAACCGCGGTCCAGCACGCTGACCTTGGCATCGCGCAGGGTGGAGAACTCGCCGTTCAGGTAGCACGGAAGCAGGGGCAGGGAAGTGTCGGTCATGCCGGATTGTCGGAGAAGTCAGCGCCAGAGCTTCACTGCGGCGATGGCAAGCCAGCCCAGGCCCAGGTTGACTTTCACCAGCAGCAAGATCTGCGCCGCGCGTCGTGCGCCCTCCATCCAGTCTGCCGACGCGACGGCGCGCTTCAGCCTTCGATACGGCGAGAACAGGAGGTGACCGAACAGCAGCACCATGACCAGGCCAATGCCGAGCATCGCGTGCCAGCCCGGCGGTGTTTTGGCCATTCCGCTGTCGGCCAGCAGGTAGCCGCCGGTCGCCAGCAGCACGCCGATGCTGGCCACGACCACAACGACGAACCGGCCAAGCACCGCGGCCATCAATGGCAGGCGTTGCGGCGGCGCGAGCTGCTCGGCCATCGCGGGCCGCATCGCGAGCACCATGAAGGCCATGCCCCCCATCCATAAAATGGCCGCTGCGAGATGAAAAAACAAGGCGAGTCGGTGCATGGCGGATTCGGCGAGTTGCGACCAGCGCATTGTGCGTCGCCGACAAGCACGTCTGGCCGTCCGTCTCTTCCCGCGCGACGTCATGGTGCCCAGCGGGTCTCGGGTTTTGCTTATAATCAAAGGCTTTGCAGGTCCGAGGTGTCAGACGGGGCAACATTCCATGAAGACAGTTCTCCCGCTGCCCCGAACCTGGAAAGAGACGGACGAAGAGCTTCCATTCAAGCAGTTGACCGCCGACGAGGCGCGCCGATTGCGCGAAGAAAACCCGCCTGTGTCGCTCTGGTGGGTGGTGGCCGGGCAGGTGGTGGTCGGGTTCCTGGTGGCATTGGCGGCCTGGGGCCTGACGGGCAAACAAATCGTTGGGTGGTCCGCCGCGTACGGCGCGCTGGCTGTGGTGATTCCAGCAGCGGTTTTCGCGCGCGGACTGACGCTGCCGTCAGCCTCGGGAGCGACGGCGCGCGTCGCCAGGTTTTTTTTGTGGGAGCTGGTGAAAATCGGCTTGATGGTGACCTTGCTGGTGGCGGCGCCCAGGATGGTGGCGGCGCTGAGCTGGCCGGCAATGCTGGTCGGCGTCGTGCTGACGATGAAGGTGTACTGGGTCGCGCTCGCGTTTGCTCCTCGGGCAACGGCGGCCCGCAATGTGAAACAAAGAGTCGGATAACACAAGATGGCAGCTGAAACCGGACCGAGCGCGGGTGACTACATCATCCACCACCTGACGCACCTGCAAAATCACAAGCCGGCCGGCGTCGTCGACTTTTCAGTCTTCAATTTCGATTCCATCTTCTGGGCCATCAGCCTGGGCGCGATCGGCTGCTTCCTGCTGTGGCGCGCCGCGCGCAAGGCCACGTCCGGGGTGCCCGGACGATTCCAGGCCGCCGTCGAAATCCTGGTCGAGATGGTCGACGCGCAAGCCAAGAGCATCGTGCACAACGCCGCCAGCCGCAAGTTCGTCGCTCCGCTGGCGCTCACCGTATTCGTCTGGATCATCCTGCTGAACGCGATGGACCTGCTGCCGGTCGATCTACTGCCGCTGATCTGGGAAAAAGCCAATGGCGCTGCGGGCTACGATGAACATCACGCATTCCTGCGGGTGGTGCCCACGGCCGACCTGTCGGTCACCATGGGGCTGTCGCTGGCGGTGCTGCTGATCTGCCTGTACTACAACGTGAAGATCAAGGGCCTGGGTGGCTGGCTGCATGAACTGGTCACCGCGCCTTTCGGCACCAGCAAGAACCCGGTGTTTGCTTTGCTGTTGGGCATCGTCAACCTGGGGATGCAGCTGATCGAGTTCGTCGCCAAGACGGTTTCGCACGGCATGCGACTGTTCGGGAACATGTACGCGGGCGAATTGCTGTTCCTGCTGATCGCGCTGCTGGGGGGCGCGTTCACCCTGTCGGTCGGCGGCGTCGTGCTCGCCGGGCTCCACATTTTCGCCGGAACCATCTGGGCCATTTTCCACATCCTGATCATCATCCTGCAGGCCTTCGTTTTCATGATGCTGACGCTGGTGTATCTCGGCCAGGCGCACGACTCGCATTGAGCCTGCGTTTCCACGTTTTCCCTTTCGCTTTTTCCTTTCAACAAATCCCTTAGGAGTCATCATGGAAATTATTGGTTTTGTCGCACTGGCCGCCGGCCTGATCATCGGTCTGGGTGCCCTGGGCGCCTGCGTCGGTATCGGCATCATGGGCAGCAAGTACCTCGAGTCGGCCGCACGGCAACCTGAACTGATGGGCGAGCTGCAGACAAAGATGTTCCTGCTGGTCGGCCTGATCGACGCGTCTTTTATCATCGGCGTCGGTATCGCGTTGTGGTTCACCACCGCGAATCCGTTCCTGGCCCAGATCGCCAACATCCCGAGATAAGCATCCGCTCAAGCGCCATTCCTCAACGTCATTTCCCGGAGCGCAGGCGCCGGGGCGAAGGATGAAAAAGTGAGCATTACCGCAACCCTGATCATTCAGATGATCGTGTTCCTGATCCTGGTCGGGTTCACGATGAAGTTCATATGGCCGCCGATCACCGCGGCTCTCGACGAGCGGGCGACCAGAATCGCCGAAGGCCTCGCCGCCGCCGACAAGGCCAAGTCCGAACTGTCTGCCGCCAACCGGCGGGTGGAAGAGGAACTGGCCAAGGCCCGTGACGAGACCGCCGCCAGGCTGGCCGACGCCGAGCGCCGGGGCCAGGTCCTGATCGAGGAAGCAAAGTCCCGCGCGACCGAGGAAGGCAGCAAGATCGTTGCCGCAGCGCGCGTGGATGCAGACCAGCAGATGGTCAAGGCCCGCGAGAGCCTGCGCGAGCAGGTGGCGGCACTGGCCGTCAAGGGAGCCGAGCAGATCCTGCGCAAGGAAGTCAATGCCGGCGTCCACGCCGACTTGCTCAACCGCCTCAAGACCGAGCTCTGAAATATGGACGCCCACGTTCACATTCGTTCTCTGCCCCCCAAGGGGGCGCATGCCTGCCTAGAGGCGGCTCGTCGGGAGGCATGAGCATGGCCGAACTTGCCACTATCGCCAGGCCTTACGCCGAAGCCCTGTTCGAGTCCTCGAAGGCCGACCTGCAAGGGGCTGCAGCCTGGCTCGAGACGCTTGCGGCCATCGCATCGAATCGCCAATTGCTGCAGTTCGCCGACAACCCGAAGGCGAGGGACCAGCAGGTGTTCGACGTGATCGCCGGCGTCGTCGGGGCGCCGCTGCCTGCGGCGGCCACCAACTTCCTGCGCACGGTGATCGAGAACGGCCGCCTGTCGGCGTTGCCGGAAATGGCCGCCCGGTTTCGGGAACTGAAAAATGCGCAGGGCGGCACCTCGGATGCGGTTGTCTACAGCGCTTTCCCGCTCGACGCCCAGGCGCTGACGGACGTCTCTGCCGTGCTGGAAAAGCGGTTCGGCCGCAAGCTCAACCTGAGCGTGCAGCAGCAGCCGGACCTCATCGGCGGGATTCGCGTGGTGGTGGGCGACGAGGTGCTCGACACGTCGGTCAAGGCCCGCCTGGAGCAAATGAGAGTCGCCCTTACTTCCTGATGCGCGAGATGCGCGCCATTGCCTAACCAAAGAAAGAAGGAAAGAGTCATGCAACTCAATCCAGCCGAAATTTCCGAACTGATCAAGAGCCGGATCGAGGGACTGTCCGCAAGCGCCGACATCCGCAACCAAGGCACCGTGGTGTCCGTCGCCGACGGCATCTGCCGCATCCATGGCCTGTCCGATGTGATGGCCGGCGAGATGCTCGAATTCCCGCCGACCGCCGAGGGCGTTCCAACTTTTGGCCTGGCGTTGAACCTCGAACGGGACTCGGTCGGATCCGTCATCCTGGGCGAGTACGAGCACATCTCGGAAGGCGACACGGTCAAGTGCACCGGGCGGATCCTGGAAGTGCCGGTCGGTCCCGAGCTGATCGGCCGTGTGGTCAACGCGCTGGGCCAGCCGATCGACGGCAAGGGTCCGGTCAACGCGAAAATGACGGACGTGATCGAGAAGGTCGCACCCGGCGTGATCGCCCGCCAGTCGGTGAGCCAGCCGGTGCAGACCGGCCTGAAGTCGATTGACTCGATGGTGCCTGTCGGCCGTGGCCAGCGCGAGCTGATCATCGGTGACCGCCAGACCGGCAAGACCGCTGTAGCGATCGACGCGATCATCAACCAGAAGGGTCAGAACATGACCTGCGTCTACGTTGCGATCGGGCAAAAAGCCTCGTCGGTCAAGAACGTGGTGCGCGCACTCGAAGCCAATGGCGCGATGGACTACACCATCGTGGTGGCGGCCACCGCGTCTGAATCAGCCGCAATGCAATACGTCTCGGCCTATTCGGGCTGCACCATGGGCGAGTATTTCCGCGACCGCGGCCAAGACGCGCTGATCGTCTATGACGATCTTTCCAAACAAGCAGTCGCCTATCGCCAGGTCTCGCTGCTGCTGCGCCGCCCGCCGGGCCGTGAGGCTTTCCCCGGCGACGTGTTCTATCTCCACTCGCGTCTGCTCGAGCGCGCTGCCCGCGTGAATGCCGATTACGTCGAGAAGTTCACCAAAGGTGAAGTCAAAGGCCGTACCGGTTCATTGACGGCATTGCCGATCATTGAGACGCAAGCCGGTGACGTTTCAGCCTTCGTGCCCACCAATGTGATCTCGATCACCGACGGCCAGATCTTCCTGGAAACCTCGCTGTTCAACAGCGGCATCCGCCCCGCCATCAACGCCGGTATCTCGGTGTCGCGGGTGGGCGGTGCGGCCCAGACCAAGCTGATCAAGGGCTTGTCGGGCGGCATCCGTACCGACCTGGCCCAGTACCGTGAGCTGGCCGCGTTTGCGCAGTTCGCCTCCGACCTGGACGAGGCCACCCGCAAGCAGCTCGACCGCGGTGCCCGCGTGACCGAGCTGCTCAAGCAGGCCCAGTACTCGCCGCAGCCGATCAGCCTGATGGGCGCGACGCTGTTTGCGGTCAACAAGGGCTTCATGGACAACGTCGAGGTCAAGAAGATTTTGGCCTTCGAACACGGCCTGCACCA